>JAUXFB010000237.1 GCA_030620255.1 Candidatus Aminicenantota bacterium
AGTTGCCTAGTGAGTTCCAGCCTTTTTTGCTCTTCTGCCTCTCTTACCTTTTGATTCTCTATTTCTTTTTGTTTATCTGCTTTTTGCTTTAATAGAGTCTCTTGTTTTGTCTTAGTTTCAATGTCTATTAGTCTCGTTTGAACTTTTTTATTGTTTAAATATATAACAACTGCAATAATAGCAATTGCAATAATACCAATTATAATATATGGGAGTTTTGATTTTGATTTTTCTTTCTTATCAAGTCCACTCAATATGCTTTCTACTAATTCACTGTCTTTTTGTAAAGGTTTGATCTTTTCTTCCTTTTTTTCCTTTTTTTCTGATATTGTATAAGATAATTCTTTTTTTAAGATTTCTTCTTCTTTTTCAATTTCTTCCGAATAGATTGAATTCATGAAATATGATAAATTAAATGCAACGGATGATAATTCTTCAATTTTGAAAAAATCTGAAATATAATTTTTGAATTCTGTTATATCAGAAAATCTATTTGATGGATTCGGATCTAATGTTTTTTTGAAGAAATTTATAATCTTTGTTAAAAAATCTGTTTCTGTTGATGGTATTTCTATGTTAAAACTAATGTTAGAAAATTTTGTCTCGAAGTTTTCTTTAGATGAATATGAAAAGTAATGGCCAGTTAAGATTCTGTATAAAATGTAACCTAAATGATATATATCAGATTGAGGCGAAAGTTTTTCTTTTCTAATAAATTCTGGTGTTAGCCAGGAGCCGTATTTCATCTCCATTTCTTTAAATATATCATCTTGTTTTTGAATGTGAGGAAATATACCATAGTTTTTCAAATATATATTTCCATCATAATCTATAATTATGTTGTCAGGAGTTAAAAACCCGTGAAAAGATTTTTCTCCACTTATAATTATTGATGAGCCAGTCTCAATTAGATCTGCAATAGAAATAATGATTGAAAAGGCAAGGTCAAAATTAATAGAAATATTTTTCTTCTCAGAATCTTCAACTATTTTTTCAAAGTAATTTCCACTTAGATGTGGAAATATTAATATAGCTTTATCTTTATCTTCAATTATTTCTTCAGGAGAATAGAGATTAGAGATTTTTGATTTATTTATGCCTTGTAAAAGGATTTTTATTCTTTTCCAGACATTTTCATTTTTGTAAAAAAATGGATGTACTTCAGTGAGTATTTTGTGGTTTTTTGCTCTCTTACCTTCAATTTCACCAGCTCTATAGTTAATTCCAATTGAATTAATGTGAAGCTTTTGAAAAATTAAATAGTTGTTTAAAATGTTGTACTCTTCCATAATATTACCTCTTTATCTTGGATTTTCATTACATATATAATATATAAGATAAACGAAAAAAATTCAATAAAAAAAATTGTTTTTTTATTATTTTATATATTCGAAGTAATCTTGTATTGACAAAATCAACAATTTTTGATATTAATATGCTATCTTGGCTTCCCCAGTAGCTCAATTGGCAGAGCGGGTGGCTGTTAACCACTAGGTTCGCGGTTCAAGTCCGTGCTGGGGAGCCATTTTTCATTACTCTGATAATTTTTATAAAGAAATGATTTGTGGTAAAATTTATTTTTATGAAAAAGCGATTCATATTACTCATATTTGTAATTCTTATTGTAGTTATAACACTTTTTTCCATTATTTTTGTTGTAAATAAAAGTTCAATAACTAGTGAAAATCTGATCTTTTCTAAGAAACATTTCAAATATGGAGAGCATGTTGAAGAAAAATTAAAAGCAATTTTAGGTGAAAAAAAAGATTTTAAAATAAACCCGAATGAGAAGATAAACAGCCTTTATGCTTTTGAAAAATTTACAGGAAGAATAAAGACTGGTGAAATTAGCTATAACTCTATATTTGCAATAGATAAATCAGAGATTTCAATAAAGATTAAAAATATAAATGTAGACAGATTGAGCTTTTCTATATTTAATTCAGGAAACTCACGCATGTTTTACAGGATATTTGTTTTAAATGGGAAAACAGAGAAACTTATTTATACAAAATTCATGTCAAAAAGAAAGATTATTTCAAAAACAATTAATATAAAAAACATTCCTGTTAAAGGTAGTTATCTTATCTTAAAAACAAAGGGTAAGGGGTTTGGAGCATGGATAAATCCTTTCCTCTTTAAGTATGATAAAAAGCCAAAGATATTTATTGTTATTATGCTTGATACATTAAGAGCTGACCATACTTCATTATATGGATATAGTAGAAATACAACACCATGTCTTAAAAAACTTGCTTCTGATGGTGTTCTATTTAAGAATGCATACTCAACAACATCCTGGACATTACCTGCTCATGTATCGCTCTTCACAGGAAAAAATTTAATAGAGCACAGAGTGATGAATCCAAATACCAGAATTTCCTATGATTACCCATTAATTGCTGAACTATTCCAGAAGAATGGTTTTGCAACCATTGCATTTACAGGAGGTGGTTTTGTAGAAGATGAATATGGTTTTTTTAGAGGATTCCAGTACTATTCAAACATTCCTGGCAATGTGTTCAGTATGAACTCAGGTGAAAGGGTTTTTCAGCATTTCAAAAACCATGCAGAAATTAATTGGGGAAAGGATATGTTTGTTTTCCTTCATACATACCAGCTTCATGCTCCTTATAAGGTGACTCATAAATATTTGAGGAGTTTTAATAAAGCTCTGGATGAAAATCTTAAAGGTATAAAAAATTATTTGAGGAGTAATTCTGATTATTTTAAGAACATTGACCCTGAAAACAGAAAGAAACTAATTGATATTTATGATTCTTCAATATTCTATTTAGATAATGAGTTAGTAGGAAGGGTTGTTGATTTTCTAAAAAGTAAAAAGGTTTATAAAAAGTCAATGATTGTTGTTTTAAGTGATCATGGGGAGGAGTTTTATGACCACAGTAGCTGGGAACATGGACATACTCTCTACAGAGAGCTTATTAAGATACCTCTTGTAATAAAGTATCCTGAGAATAAAAAAAGGGGTGTTGAAAACAGATTGAGTTCAATTATGGATATTCCCTCAATAATTCTTGAACACACAGAATTTAAAAACAGAGAGAATTTTCCTTATTCTGAGATAGAAACAAATGATAGAGTGCTCCCAGTACTATTACCTGTTTCTCCAATAATAAAACAATTTCCAACAAAAATATCCTTTGTTGACCAAGAATATCATTTTATATTCAATATTCTGGACAAAAAAGAGCTTGATTATTTTACTGAGAAGCCCGATTTTTCTCATATAGAGCTTTATAAAAATTCAGACATAAAAGAATTGAATAATCTGTTTGCAAAAGATAAAAAACCTCTTGCAAGATTTATGAAGCTTTTAAATAAGTATAGAATGAGGCTGAACAAATTGAGGCTAAAACAAACAAATATAAATTCGGAATTAAAGAGAAAGCTGAAGTCCCTTGGTTATTTGAATTAACTATTTAATTGTAAACAGAAAAGAGAAGTTGTTTTTAAGTTTTTAATAAAACTATTAGATTTTGTAATTAAATATATTATAATATTTACATATAAT
>JAUXFB010000098.1 GCA_030620255.1 Candidatus Aminicenantota bacterium
GAGATAACTGATTTAGGATTAAAAGAAGCAAAAGCAGTTGTAGATAATGCTCCAGGTGATGTGAAAAAGGGTGTTTCAAAAGAGGAAGCAGAAGAAATAAAGAAGAAATTTGGAGAGGTAGGAGCAGAAGTAGAGATTAAATAGATGTCTTTTTTGTTTTTTTTTATTAAAATAAATTAAAGGATAGATATGCAAAATAAAAAAAGTTATATTGAGAGGATTGATTTCTCTAAAATTAAAGCTCCTATTGAGATTCCTGGTTTATTAGAAATACAGAGAAAATCTTATAATATTTTTCTGCAAATTGATGAACTGCCTGAAAAGAGGAAAAGTTTAGGAATACACGCTGCTTTTAAATCAATTTTCCCCATTTCAGATTTCAAAGAGAATGCAATTCTTGATTATGTGTCATATTCTCTTGGAGATTGGGCTTGCAAATGTGGTAATTTAGAGGGGATTGAGAATGCGCAGCCATATTGTAAGAAGTGCGGTTCACTGCTAAGCATAGGAGTTAAAACAGGAGCTGATTCTGTTTGCCCTGAATGTATCAGTAAAGGTACACTTAAGAATAAAACTTGTCATCTTTGTGGCTCTGAAGTACGATTGAAAATGAGGTATACACCAGAGGAATGCCTTGATAAAGGTTTTGATTATTCGATACCTTTGAAAGTAAAGTTAAGATTGGCTCTATATTCTGAAGACAAAGACGGGAATAAGGTTATTAATGATGTAAAAGAGCAGGAAATATTTTTCGGAGAAATGCCATATATAACAGAGAGAGCTACATTCATTATAAATGGTACAGAAAGGGCTGTTGTCTCTCAGTTGCAGAGGTCTCCCGGAATATATTTCCTCCCGGGTAAATCAAGAGGAGAATTTACGGCAAAATTAATACCAACTAGAGGTGCATGGCTTGAATTTGAGGAAAAGTTAAACCTACTTCAACTTAGACTTGATAAAAAAACAAAAAGGGTTAATGTTACAACTTTTTTGAAAGCTATGGGGCTTTCAGATGATATAGAAATATTAAAAAAATTCTATACTATTATCCCTGCAAAAGTGGAAAATGGAATATTTTACTTTAAAAATTCAAGGTTTTTAAAAGATACTACATTAAGTGCTCCTGTTTATGGTAAAAAGAAAAAAGAGATACTTTCTGCTGGAACAAAACTAATGATAAAGCATGTTAAAGATCTGGAAAAATTAGGGATAGATTATGTACCCATTGATGTTGAAACATTTGAGGATTTATACTCTGCAGTAGATATTGAAAATATTTTAAGCTTAAATGAGCCTATTTCTACTCTTCAAATTAAAAAGTTAAGAAAGATGAATGTTGATTATAGTGTTTTCTTCCCGGAAAGCGATGAAGAAGAGTTTGGACCTATGATTGCATATACTTTAAGAAAGGATAAAAAGAGAAAGAGTGTTGATGCATCTGAAAAACTTGCTGATAAAAGTAAGATTGAGATTGATGATAGAGTCCCGAAAAGTCAGGGAGATGCATATATAGAAATTTTTAAGAAGTTAAGGCCAGGTGAGCCTATTACTCTTGAGGGATCAAAAAAATTCTTTGAAAATATGGTTAAAGATCCTAAAAGGTATGATCTTTCTTTTGTAGGACGATTGAAATTAAATATTAAGTTGGGATTTAAAAAAGATTTTAATGAGGGTGTCCATACTCTTACTATTGATGACTTAATTGAGATTATAAGAAGTTTTCTTAGGTTGAAATATGATACGACTGGGAAGTTGAAAGTTGATGATATTGATCATCTTGCAAATAGAAGAATTAGAGCTGTTGGTGAGCTTGTTGAAAACGCATTCAGAATTGGGTTAATGAGGTTGGAAAAGATAATAAGAGAAAGGATAACTAATGCTCAGGATATCTCTGTAATTTTGCCTAGGGATTTATTAAATACAAAACCAGTTTTTGCTGCTATAAAGGAATTTTTTGGGACATCTCAATTATCTCAGTTTATGGATCAAACAAATGCTATTTCTGAAACAACTCATAAAAGAAGAATATCTGCATTGGGTCCAGGTGGACTTAATAGAGAAAGAGCTGGATTTGAAGTTAGAGATGTTCATTCTTCGCATTATGGTAGAATTTGCCCTATAGAAACTCCTGAAGGGCCAAACATTGGTTTGATCTCTTCTTTAACAACATATGCTAGAGTAAATGAATATGGCTTTATTGAAACTCCATATAGGAAAGTTGAAGATAAAAGAGTTGTTAATTACTTTAAAATAAGATATCCGGGAGACTCGAAATTTAAATATAAAGAATTAGTAAGAGAAGATAATTTAGATGAAGAAATGAAACGTTTAAAAAAAGCGAAAAAAGAGGTGCCTCTTTTTGAGTATTATCCATTTTATTTAACTGCATGGGAAGAGGAAGGTTATGTTATTGCACAGGCAAATGCAAAGATTGATGAACTAGGTAATTTTATCACAAAAAGAGTTAATGCAAGAAAAGGTAATGAAACAGTTTTAATTCAACCTGAAAAAGTCGATTATATGGATATATCTCCAAAACAAATTGTTTCTGTTTCAGCTGCTTTAATACCATTCTTAGAGCATGATGATGCTAATAGAGCATTAATGGGTTCAAATATGCAGAGACAAGCAGTCCCTCTAGTTAACCCTGAAGCCCCAATTGTTGGAACTGGAATGGAGCATAAATTAATAAAAGATTCTGGAGTTGATATTGTTTGTAAAAGGCCTGGCATTGTAATGAATGCTGATGCAGAGAGGATTATAATAAGAACTGATGAAAATGCGAAAAACAAGGTAGATTTTTCAGAAGTTAGTGCAGATTTGTATGAAATGAGAAAGTTTAGAAGGTCAAATCAAAATACATTGATTAATCAAAGACCTATTGTAAAAATTGGTGACAGAGTTGAAAAAGGTCAAATTCTGGTTGACGGACCTGCATCAGATAATGGAGAACTTGCACTTGGACGTAATGTGCTTACAGCATTTATCCCGTGGAGGGGATATAATTATGAGGATGCTATTATTCTAAGTGAAAGACTTGTAAAAGATTCTGTATTTAATTCTATTTATATTGTTGAGCAGACAATTGAGGCAAGAGAGACAAAATTGGGCAAAGAAGAGATAACAAGGGATATCCCGGGTGTATCTGAGTCTGTTTTGAAGAATCTTGATGAAAATGGAATAGTGAGAATTGGAGCAAATGTAATACCTGGAGAGATTCTTGTTGGAAAAGTATCACCTAAGGGTGAGACTCAACTATCACCTGAAGAAAAATTATTAAGAGCAATATTTGGTGAGCAGGCTTCTGAAATTAAGGATACTTCTCTTTATTGCCCTCCTGGAGTTGAAGGTACTGTTGTTGATATAAAGATATTTACGAGAAGGGGACTAAAAAAGGGAGCAAGAGCGGTTGAGATTGATGAATCTGAGATTTCAAGATTTGAAAGAAACTTTAAAAGTGAAGAAAAAATACTAATAAATGATAAGTTTGAAAAAATAAAGAATTTATTAAAAAACATTAAAACAAAGAAAAGTTTTTCTTATAATGGTATGAAACACAAAAAAGGTGATTTAATTTCTCTTCAAGAAATTGAAAAATTAGATGAAGAATTTCTAAAGATAATTAAGAAAGGTATATCAAAGGAAGGCAGAGAAGCAATAGGGGATATTGAATCAAAGTCAAGATTTCATGTAGAAGCTTTAAAAAATGAATTACAGGAAAAAATTGAGCAAATGAAAAGAGGAGATGAGTTTTCTCCCGGGGTTATTAAGATTATAAAGGTATTAATTGCAGTGGACAGAAAAATATCTGTAGGTGATAAAATGGCAGGAAGGCATGGAAATAAGGGCGTAGTCTCAAAGGTTTTGCCTGTAGAAGATATGCCTTTTCTTGAAGATGGCACACCCATTGATATAATTTTAAACCCACTTGGAGTTCCTTCAAGAATGAATGTTGGTCAGATTTATGAATTGATACTTGGTTGGGCAGGTAAAAAATTAGGTTGCTATTTTAAAACCCCGGTTTTTGATGGTGCTACTGAAGATGATGTGAAACACTATTTAAAAGAAGCTGGACTACCAGAAGATGGAAAAGTCAACTTGTATGATGGGGTAACGGGTGAACTTTTTAAAAGTAAAGTAACAGTTGGATATACATATATGATGAAACTTGAACATATGTCAGATGATAAGATTCATGCTCGTTCTACAGGTCCTTATTCATTAATAACTCAACAACCTCTTGGTGGTAAAGCTCAATTTGGAGGACAGCGTGTGGGTGAAATGGAAGTTTGGGCATTTGAAGCCTATGGTGCAGCATATATGCTTCAGGAAATATTGACGATTAAATCTGATAATATTAGCGGGAGAAATGAGATATATTCAGCAATTGTAAAGGGGACAATGGATTTTAACCCAGGTCTTCCTGAATCTTTTAATGTATTGGTAAAAGAATTGAAAAGTTTAGCTCTCAATGTTGAATTAATAAGAAAAGAGAAAGCGAATGATGAAGATACTTTAAAAGAAAATATAGCTAATATGTCTTAAGGAGAGTTATTATGTATAAGATCAAAAAGAGCAATAAAGAAATTAATATTATGGATTATAGTAAAATAAGAATAAACCTTGCTTCTCCTGAAGATATTAGGAGTTGGTCTTCTGGTGAAGTAACGAAGCCAGAAACAATAAATTATAGGACTTTTAAACCCGAAAGGGATGGGTTGTTCTGTGCGAAGATATTTGGACCAACACAGGATTTTAGATGTTTATGTGGTAAATATAAAGGATTAAAATATAAAGGGATTGTTTGTGAGAAGTGTGGTGTAGAGGTTACCCTATCTTCTGTAAGACGGGAAAGAATGGGGCATATAGAGCTGAACTCGAAAGTTGCACATATATGGTTTTTTAAGGGAATACCTTCGAGGATTGGCATACTTCTTGAAATAAATGCTAAGTTACTTGAACACATTGTTTACTTTGAAAGTTATATTATTATTGATCCAGGATCTGTTTCAGGTTTAAAGTTTAAACAAATTCTTACTGAAGAGGAATATGTCAATTTAGTAAATAAATTCGGAGAGGATTCTTTTAAAGCTGAAATCGGTGCAGAAGCTATTTATAAATTACTAAAAATGATTAATATTGAGAAGGAAGTTGCAACTTTGAAATCTCGAATAAAAATAGAAAGATCAGTTCAGAAGAAAAAAAATATGTCGAGAAGGTTAAAATTATTAGAAGATTTTTTAAATTCCGGGAATAAACCTGAATGTATGATATTAGAGACAGTTCCTGTACTTCCTCCTGATTTAAGACCTCTTGTAAGATTAGATGGAGGAAGGTTTGCTTCCTCAGATTTGAATGATTTATATCGGAGAGTTATTAATAGGAATAATAGGTTGAAAAGACTTCTTGATTTAAAAGCTCCTGATTTAATTATTAAAAATGAAAAGAGAATGCTCCAAGAGTCAGTAGATGCCCTGTTTGACAATCAAAAGAGAAATAAGAGTTATATGAGTTCTCAAAAAAGACCTTTAAAATCTTTGTCAGATGCCTTGAAGGGAAAACATGGGAGATTCAGACAAAATTTATTAGGAAAAAGAGTTGATTATTCTGGAAGGTCAGTTATTGTTGTGGATCCAAAATTAAAATTGGATGAATGCGGAATACCAAAAAAAATGGCAATAGAACTTTTTAAGCCATTTATTTACAATAAGCTTGAGAGAAAGGGTATGGTGACGACTTTAAGGGTTGCAAGAACCTGGGTCGAGGAGAATAGAGATGAGGTATGGGATGCTCTTGATGAAGTAATTAAAGAACATACAGTTCTTTTAAACAGAGCTCCAACTCTTCATAGATTGGGTATTCAAGCTTTTAAGCCCCATCTAGTTGAAGGAAATGCAATAACTCTACATCCATTAGTTTGTCCTGCTTTTAATGCTGATTTTGATGGAGATCAAATGGCTGTTCACATTCCTCTTTCATTAGAGGCTCAAGCAGAAGCAAAAATATTAATGATGTCAACAAATAATATTTTATCACC
>JAUXFB010000106.1 GCA_030620255.1 Candidatus Aminicenantota bacterium
TATAAATTCATTAAATAAAAAAAAGCATCGGCATCAGGCTTCCAGAATTTCATATCCCTTGTTATTACTACATCAAATTTTAGATTAGATTTATTCAACAGATATTCAGTATTCTTTTTACTATTATTTGTTATTAATGAAATTTTTATATTATTGTTTTTTAAAAAAGATATAAATTCAAAAACGCCGTTCAGAGGACTTGTTTTTAAGGTGTTTTGTTCTTCATGCTTTTCAAGTATGTTCAATTTTTCATAATCAATACTATTATTATTATAAATTTCTTTTAAAATATTTCCATTTTTTATACATAACTCTTTTTTTATTTTTTTCCAATCTAAATAGCTTTCAAAAACTGTGCCATCCATATCAAAGATTGCTAATTTAACCATATTTCTCCTATTTTGATAAGATATTAAAAAAAATAGGTATGCCTTCGAGATCTAATTCTTCAGAGATTCTTCTTTTTAAATAAAGCTCATGAAATTGTTTTAATCTTGATTTTGATTTTGTATAAAACCTTATGAAAAAAGGTTTGTATGACTCTATCGATAAATACTTTGGATTAAATGTTTTGTTATCTTCAGTTAATAATTTCTTTTCTTTTAAAATTTCCTGAATTATATAATTAAGATCAGAAGTTTTTATTTTATCATGAATTTTATTATTAATTAACTCTGTTTTATCAATTAAATTAAAAATATTTTTTCCTGTTTTTGCTGATAATGTTATAAATGGAGCAAAATAGAAAAAATTAAGGTTCTGTTTTACTTTTTTTAGTATAGATAAAGAATCATTTTGATTACTGATCAAATCCCATTTGTTGCAAGCAATAACAACTGGTTTTGCTGATTTTAAAATTTTTTGTGCAATAAAAAAATCATTCCTATCCATTTTTGTTGATAAATCTAAAACAAAAACAACAATATCGGAATTTTTTATATCTTTTCCAGCTCTTATTACAGCTGCAGTTTCAGTATCTTCTTTAATTTTATGTAATTTCCTTATACCTGCATTATCAACAATTATAAATACTTTGTTGTTTCTTTTAAATTCAAGATCAACAGAGTCTCTCGTTGTTCCTGGCATTGGACTTACAATAACACAATCATCATTTAGTACTTTATTAACTATTGATGATTTTCCCACATTTGGTTTTCCAACAATACTGATCCTTGTTTTTATACTTTCTTTTTCAGTACTTGTTGTATTGTAATCAACAAATTTTTCTTCAATTTTATCAAATAATTCATCAATACCAAGATTATGCTCAGCTGAAATCTCTAAATAATCTAATTTTAGAGAATAATAAGAGGAAGGAATAATGTAATTTCTTGGATTATCAATTTTATTAATAACAGGAATTATATTATCATTAATTTTCCTTATATTCAGGTATAAATCTTTTTCATATCCCAATATCTCCCTTTTACCATCAAATAGAAAGATAATGAGATCTGATTTTTTAGCTTCTTTAAATATCCTTTTATTTATTTCTTCATAAATTACATTATTCCCAACGAAGAATCCTCCGGAATCCTGTATAGAAAATGTTCTGCTATTTAATGTAAAAGTTTTTTTATATATATCTCTTGTCATTCCTGGTTTAGAATGAATTAAAGCTTTTCTCTTACCAATTATTCTATTAAATAAAGTTGATTTCCCTGTATTTGGCACACCTATTATTGTTATTAATGGTAGAGTTTTATTCATATTGTTAGGATTTAGATCTTACCATTGAAATACAATAGCATTCAATAGCCTCTCCCCTTTCAATATCTCCTATATTCTCTTTTGTTTTTGCTTTTAAATTAAAATCATGTTTAGATATATTGAGGAGAAAAGCAATGTTCTCTTGTATCTTATCTTTAAAAGGACTTATTTTCGGTTCATTTAAAATCAAAACACAATCAATGTTTATAATTTCAAAGTTTTTTTCATTGAATATTGTTAAAGCATGTTTTAGTAGTTTCTCACTTTTTATATTTCTATATTTAAGATCTGAATCTGGGAAAATTTCTCCTATGTCTTTTTCTCCGATTGCTCCAAACAAAGAATCTATTAAAGCATGAATTAAAACATCTCCATCGGAATGGGCAACGAATTTGAGATCATTACAAACTTTTATCCCACCTATATATAGTCCATCTCCCTTTTCTATTCTATGTATATCATAACCAATTCCTGCTCTTATTTTTAACATTAAACCTTTTTTCCAAAGATCATCTTACCAGATGTGGATTGTAAAACTGATGTTACTTCAATTTCCATTTGTTTTCCAATATCTGTTTTAGCATCATCTACAATAACCATTGTTCCATCATCTAAATAAGCAATTCCCTGTCTTTTCTCTTTCCCTGCCTTTGAAATTTGTATATTTAGGTGCTCTCCGGGGTGAACAATTGGTTTTAAAGCAAAAGCAAGTTCATTAACATTTAAGACTTTAACATCCTGAAGTTTTGCAATCTTACTAAGGTTAATATCATTTGTAATCACCTTAAAGTTTTGATCCTTAGCCATCAAAATGATTTTCTGGTCAACCTCTTTAATACCTGAAACGTTTTTATTCAGTATTGTTAATGATATATTTTTATTCTTTTTTAATTGGTCAATTACATTAAGCCCTCTTTTACCTCTAACTTTTTTAATAGGATCATTTGAATCTGCAATAAGCTGAAGTTCAGCTAGAACAAATTGAGTAATAATCATCTCCCCTTCTAAAAAACCAGAATTTGAAATGGAAACAATTCTTCCATCGATTATTGCGCTTGTATCTAAAAGGAATGAATCAGTAAAAGCACTGCTTCCTCTGAAAAACTCTTTTATATTCAAAGGCGAAAATATGTTTGGTTTATTTATTCCTATAAACAAGCCTGTTATTGGTAACCCAAACAAAAATAGAGATTTAAAGAAAATATAAGCTGAGAAAGATATTGCTATTAGATTAAATAAATGAAACATTATCCAACCAATAAGAAAGCCAGATAGAAGCCCTACAAAAGCACTCCAGATGTATCTTAATTCAGTTTTTTTTACTTTTAAGGCAATTAAGCATAGAGCAAGTGCAAACCCACCACCAATCACAGCCCCCTGCATCTGGGATGTGTTTTGAAATGGAGGATAAGTATATCCTATTAAAGCAAAAAATAAAATAAATAATAATTTATAAATATAAATAAACATAGTACACCTCAATATTTTTATTTTAACAGATTTTTAATAAATTATCCACTCCTTAAAACGTTAAACATTAACAATATAACGCGGTGATTATTTTTTATTAAATATTTTTTCGAATTTGTCTAATAAAATCTATTCAACTGAAATAACAATCTTTTCATTTTTAAATTTATTTTTTGATAAAATAACGAGCAATGCACTCTCTCCATCTTTGTATATGTTTATTTTATAATCAATTTCGTGTTTATAAAACTTTGGATATAAAACAATTTTAGTAATTTTAGTCAAATTCAGTTCTTTTGCAGATATATTGTTTGCATTATTATATCTAAGATCAACTGATAAGTCGAATTTTACATTAGAAATATCTTGTAATTTATAGGATTTCAAAAACCCTGATTTTATGATCTCTTTTTTCTTAAGGTTTTTCTTTAAATCCATTATAAAGAATATAGAATTTATATTTTTTCGCATCTCAAGATTTTGTTTGTTTAAATCACTCAGCTTTTCAATTAATCCTGTTTTCTCATTATTTAAGAGCTCTAATTGAGAAATGAGCTCACTTCTTCTTGCTTCAAGAATTTCAATATCAGATGACAACTTATCCCTCTCTGAAATTGCCTTATCTTTTGCATCTACAAGTTTCTTTTTTGTTTTTCTAATAATCTGATTTGGTGAAATAGATGCATTACCCTGAGTAACAAAAGTCCCGTATTCTTTACCTGAATAAAAGTTCCAAACTTTAAATTCAGGAAGTAATGGTTCAAGTAATGCAGCCCTTTCAATTAATTCCAGTGCTCTATCTTTTTCAATTCCCTTTTGATTTATAAGATAATCAATTGCGATCTTATAATGGCTCTCTCCCCTATTAACGATATGTGGCGTTGGTAATAAGGCTTCTATCTTTTTTATTTTTACCTTAAGATCAGAAATATCATTATTTTTATCAATTATATCATTTAACAAAGATTTAATTGAAATATCTTTCTCTTCATATATTTTCTTTTTTAGTATCTCCTTTTCCTGTTCAGTAAGACTTAAGGTATTTGCTAATGGCATATTCTTGCCTGTTTTTTCTTTGTATTCTTTCATTAATCTAAATATTTCATTCTGTTTTTCTTGAATGTTTGATTCCATATCCCTTATTTTGATTACTAATTTATTCATCTGACGAAGTTTCGGTGCTCTATCTACTCTTTGGTCTGATTCTCCCCTAAATATAAAATATCCAGCAACAATTAAAATTAAAACTAATAATAGAATTATAATTAGAAGAGTTCGTTTTTTTTTCTTTTCTTCACCTATATCATCTAACATTGGTTTTAGCTCATCAAATTCTTTTTTTTCAATACTCATATTATCCTCCTTAAAACATTTTATAATGTATTTAAATTAAATCATTCTTAAGCAACTTCTTATGCATGATCTTTTCTGGGAGCAAATATTTTTGCAATTAAAACACTTAAAAGATAAAGTCCTATCATTGGAACTGCAAATAATGATTGAGTAATTATATCAGGTGTTGGCGTTATTACAGCTGAGATTATAAATATTAAAACAATTGCATATTTAAAATACTTTAAAAGAAACTTAGCAGTAATTAATCCTAATTTTGTCAGTAAAAATACAAGAACAGGTAACTCGAAAATCAATGAGATACCTATTAGAATTCTAAAAGCAAGTGAAAAGTATTCATTTATTGTAATTATTGCCCTGAAATTCTCACCTACTTTAAGAAAAAACCTGCAAGCCGAGGGGAAAACAAAATAATATCCAAATGCTCCCCCTAAAAGGAAAAAGAACGTAGTAAAAAATACAAAAGGAAACGCGTACCTTTTTTCCTTTTTGTATAAAGCAGGTGAAATAAATAACCACAATTGATAAAATATAAATGGAGATGAAAAGAATAAAGAACCTATAAATGCTATTTTTATGTACATCATAAATGGTTCTGTTAGAGCTGTAAATGCCAATTTTTCACCCTCTGGTAAATATTTAATAATTGGTACTGATAACCACTCATACATATCTTTTACGAAATTCCAGGATATTAAAAAAAAGATGAGAACAAAAATTGATGATAAGATTATTCTTTTTCTTAATTCTCCAAGGTGTTCAAAAAAAGGCATTTCATTTGAATTTTTCTTCTTCATCTAAATATGTGATTTCCTTTATATTTTTATCTATCTCTTTTAAATCTTTTGATATGTCAGTACTTTCAATCTCTTCTTCTATTGTAGATTTTGCATCATTAACAGTTTTTTTAAATTCTCTTATGGCTTTACCGAGCATCTTAGCAAAATCAGGTAATTTTTTTGGTCCAAATAGTAGCATTACAACGATAAAGATCATCATCAATTCTGGAAATCCTATAGAACCAAACATATTGTTATAGTAGCATATAGTATATATAAAATCAATTTATAGAGAAGTATATGACACCATTATTAAATTCTATATTATATCATTAATCTCAAGATTGAATAATTTATTTAAATATTTAGCCACACCTTCATTAAATACA
>JAUXFB010000244.1 GCA_030620255.1 Candidatus Aminicenantota bacterium
CAATAAACGATTTTTTCTCATAAAAGAACAAATTCATACATTTAAATAAATTTTTATTTGACTTTTATTTTTTTCTATTATAATATAATAAACAGATTCTGGATTTTTAGGGTAATTTAAATAGAGAGATATAATGTATTTAATAAAATGTTGGAATTGTGGCGCAGAATACGATGCTTTGGAAGCACCTTTCTGTAATCATTCAAAACCTACAAAAATCTGCCCTTATTGTTTTCATTGTTTTTGTGATGCCCCTGAAGAATATAAAAAAAACTTTTACGAAAATTGTCCAAAAGACCTATTAGAAGAAAAATTAATATTAGAAAACAGAATCAGTTTAAGATTGGGCGAGGCACTTATTAAAGCTGGCAAAATAACAAAAAGACAATTATGGTATGCACTAAAAAAACAAAACATATTAAACAAAAAGATTGGTGAAATCTTTATTATGATGGATCTTTTAACCCCAGAAGAACTACAACTTTATCTTTTAGACCAAAATAAAATTAATGAGATAAATCTAAAAAATTTTAATATTGACTACACGCTTATTGAAAAAATTGGAAAAGATTTTTGTATAAGTCAAAAAATTATTCCAATAGAAATTTTTCAATTAAACGACCAACCCATTCTTAGATTTGCATTTTCTCCAGAAAGTGACCTAATGAAATTAAAAACACAAGATGAATTAAAGAGATATAGGCTTATTCCATACACAGCAAAAAAAAGTCACATTGAGCAATTGATTGAAAAGATAGAAAAAGGGCAAAATGAAGATGAAGTTATTCTCTTAGAAAAAGATGAAGACTATACTTCAATTTAACAATAAAAAAGGATTAATTATAAACTTTGCCTAAAAGTAGTTTGATTATAAATTCAGCAGCCTGTTTGTGATCGCCTTCTTTTTTTATAGGTGGACCTACACAGGAGGGGCAACCTCTTTCACAATTGCAATTCTCAATAATATTAAGAATTTTTATAAAGAGTTCACTTAGATTTTCATATAGGGTCTCTGATAACCCGATGCCATTGGGATAATTATCATAAATATAAATAGTTGGCTCAAAATTGCTTAAAACTTCTTTTTCTTTAATCATAACTCTCCTGCGCATACTGTTTAAGTTAACAGACGATTTAGTAATATTATCTTCAAGCGAAACTCCAATATCTTTTACATCACACATCAATAATACAGTACTTATCTGCCTCATAAGATAAGCAATGCCCGATATAGCCACTATCTTTTCTTCTGGACATATATCTATTGCATTTATCAATTCATTTTTTATTGAAACCCAGAAAGCTGTTGTATGCATATCCTGCTGAGGAAGCTGCAAATCTCCTGCTCCAACATTTTCATTAGTAAAAAATTTTAACTTTTTAAATCCTACAACCTGGGAAAACACATGGACATCTCCATAAAAAAAATTATAATTCTTAGTTTTAGTTTCATCAAATATATCAAGAACAGATATTTTAGTATATGTTATTGAATCAGTAAAATAGTCTGCGTCTGATCTTCTTACATAAGCTTTTCTATTTTCATAATCAAATTCTTCAACCACATATTGCTCTCCCTCCAGCATATATATGGCTTTAGGATGAAGAGTTTCCAATGCAGATGAAAAATCAACTTCAGCAATTACTCGTTCTGCTCCTGTACGATCAACCACAACAAAATTATCAGAACTTATCCTGTTGATACTAACAGCATCTGCAGGATATCCCTCTTCTGTCCAAAACCATTTATCCTTATTCTGAAAAAGGATATTGCTTTTTGAAAGAAAATTCAATATTTCTTCAAGATCCTCATTTCCAAAGTTTTCTCCTTTAATAAACGGAAGCTCAAAACATGCACACTTTATATGATCTAAAAGAATCGTTAGATTATCTGGATTTAACCTTCCTATTTCCGGAGATTTTTCAATAAAATACTCAGGGTGATTAACAATGAATTGATTAACCGGAGATGAGGAGGAAACTAACACACCAACTGACTTACTTGATCTACGCCCCGCTCTTCCAATCCTTTGCCATGTAGATGTGATTGTTCCTGGATATCCTGCAAGAACAGCCACATCCAGAGAGCCTATATCTATCCCAAGTTCAAGGGCATTGGTTGAGACCACAGCAATTATTTCCCCTTTTCTTAATCCTCTTTCTATTTCCCTTCTTTTTTTAGGAAGATAACCTCCTCTATATCCTCTTACTTTCCCGGAATCAGTAACATTTTTTTCAAAATCATTTTTTAAATATTTTACAAGAACTTCGGTTATTAACCTTGAATTTGCAAATGTAATAACCTGAAGCCCATTTTTGAGAAATAGCCCAGCTACCTGTCTTACAACTGAAACATAAGATCTTCTAATACCTAACTGCTTATTAACAACAGGAGGATTAAAAAAAACCAAATATTTTTCACCCCTTGGAGCACCATTATTATCAATTAATCTAACATCCTGTTCAACTATCTTCTCAGCAAGCTCTTTTGGATTTGAAATTGTTGCAGATGACATAATAAATATGGGCTTTGTTCCATAAAAATCACAAATCCTCTTCAATCTTCTTATTATATTTGCCATATGAGAACCAAAAACACCTGTATAATAATGCAATTCATCAATCACAATATATTTCAAATTTTCGAAAAGGTTAATCCACTTTGTATGATGCGGAAGTATTCCAGAATGCATCATATATGGGTTCGTTATTACAATCTGAGCTTGCTTTCTTATTGCTTTTCTCATACTCTGGGGAGTATCTCCATCATAAGTATACAAACCAACCTTATCTCCCATTAATTTATTCAATTCGAACAACTCAGATAGTTGATCCTGAGAAAGAGCCTTTGTAGGAAAAAGATATAATGACTTTGATGATGGGTTTCTTGTAATAGCATCAATTGTGACTGAGTTGTATATGAGAGTTTTGCCTGAAGCAGTTGGTGTAGAAACTACAACATTGTTTCCCTTTAAAATCTCTATAATTGCATTTGACTGATGTGAAAAAAGCTTTTCTATACCCTTTTGTTTATAGATTTTCACAACATCTGAAGATAACTCATCTGGAAAACTTAAAAACTCTCCTTTAAATCCTTTAAGTTTGATGATTTTTGTTTTACTTAAAATATCTTTTTTCAACCTTATTATATCATCTAAAGATTTCTCTATTTTATAATCTTTTTCATACATTATAATTCTAAAATATCATAAAAAAAAACAATAGTAAACACGAGCACGAAAAGGTCTGAACATTGCTATTGAAGCAAATTATAGACTGATTTTGAAAAAAAATCAAAAAAATTAGTCTATTTTATTATTGACAATTAACTTCTGGTGAGTAGATCGGAGGAATTTCACCTCCAACCCCTCTCAGAACGGTACGTGAGTCTCTCAACTCATACCGCTCCCATCAAGCAAACACACCTACCATTCC
>JAUXFB010000058.1 GCA_030620255.1 Candidatus Aminicenantota bacterium
GTCAGATTGATAAGATCATTAATGAAAAGATTGTTAATCTGGACGGTATATTAAAGGTTAAAGAATATCCAATAATAAACATTTTTGAGATGTAAAAATTATTATTATAATTATCAATTGGGAAGAGTTTACCTCTTCCCAATTTCCCAGTTTTTAATTTTATAATTATTCCAAAAAATAAAAAATTTTTTGATTTACAAACTCAAGAAATTTATGTATAATTTGCTATGAAAAAGGTTCATTCTATATGTAATATAACTATAGAAATTTAAAATTTCATCAAATATTACAAAGGAGTTTGTAATGACAGAATTGAAAAAATCAGACTTTGAAAAAAAAACGATCGCTGATTTCAAAAAAGACTTAATAAACAAAAGAAAACAGCATGGCTCATTAATTCCACTTCTTCAATCAGCTCAGGATTCATACGGATATATCCCGGAAAAAGCTATTTATTACATCAGTGAGTTAGTGGACATACCTTCAGCAGAAATTTACGGTGTCATTACTTTTTATTCGCAGTTTCGATTAAAACCTTTGGGGAAACATGTGATCCGTATTTGTGAAGGTACTGCTTGCCATGTAAATGGTGCAAAAACCATATTAAGAGCCCTCCAAAATGAACTTGGGATTTCAATTGAAGAAACATCTGATGATGGCTTTTTTTCACTTCTTTCTGTAGCTTGTCTGGGATGTTGTTCCATATCACCTGTTATTATGATTGATGAAAAAGTATATGGGAAATTAACCCCTAATATGATAAAAAAAATAATTAAAGAATACAAAAAAGCTTGAAAAATTGAGATTTTCTAAAAAGATGAGTGATCTTTTATTAAATTTTATTCAACTAAATGAAAAGGAGAAAAATAATGAAAGAGATTAAAGTTGGATTAGCAACCTGCGGTATTGCAGCAGGAGGTATGCTGGTTTATGATGAATTAAAAAAGGAAATCAAGAATAATAGAATAGAAGTAGAGCTTAAAAAAACAGGTTGTATGGGGATGTGCTATAAGGAAGTGCTTGTAGAAGTGAAAGATGATTCAGATTCCTATCTGTATGCAAATGTTACACCCGATAAAGTCAAACAGATAGTTTATGAACATATTATAAATAAAAAGCCTGTTAAAGAATGGATTATAAAGAGTAAAGATATTAATAAAGAAGATGCCTTTTTTAAAAAACAGAAACAAATTGTTCTAAGAAACTGCGGTATTATTGATCCCAGTTCTGTTGATGATTATATTCTCAATAATGGTTATAAGGCTATACAGAAGTGTTTAAATGAGTATTCTAAAATGGAAGTAATTGATATTATTATCAAATCTGGTCTGCGAGGCAGAGGTGGTGGTGGATTCCCTACAGGTTTAAAGTGGAAATTTGCCAGCCAAGCTGCAGGTGAGAAAAAATATATTATTTGTAATGCTGACGAAGGGGACCCGGGTGCGTTTATGGATAGAAGTACAATAGAAGGGGATCCTCATTCAATTATTGAAGGTATGATGATTGCAGGCTATGCTATACAAGCAGATGAAGCTTATATATATGTACGTGCTGAATATCCGCTTGCTATTGAGAGACTATTAACAGCAATCAAGCAATGTGAAGAGAGAGGATTTCTTGGTAAAAACATTTTCAATTCTAATATGGATTTCAAGATAAGAATAAAAGAGGGAGCAGGTGCTTTTGTTTGTGGAGAAGAGACAGCACTTATTTCATCTATTGAGGGCAAGCGAGGAGTACCACGTATTAGACCTCCATTTCCAGCCAATAAAGGCCTCTGGGGGAAACCTACAAATATCAACAATGTGGAAACCTATGCAAATATACCCTGGATTATTATGAATGGTCCACAAGCCTTTTCATCAATGGGAACTGAAAAAAGCAAAGGAACAAAAGTTTTTGCACTTGCTGGTAAAATCGTTAGAAGCGGCCTGGCTGAAGTACCTATGGGTATTACTATCAATGAAATCATATATGATATTGGTGGTGGTATTGTAGATGGTAAAAAGTTTAAGGCAGTTCAAATGGGTGGCCCCTCTGGTGGATGTATACCAGCATCTATGGGTGATCTGAAAATAGATTATGATGAGATCACAAAAACAGGTGCTATTATGGGATCAGGCGGATTGATCGTGTTGGATGAAACCACATGTATGGTTGATCTGGCGAAATTCTTCCTGAATTTTACACAGAATGAATCATGCGGAAAATGTACATTTTGCAGGATAGGAACCAAACGCATGCTGGAAATTCTTGAACGTATTACAGCTGGTGCAGGAAAAGAAGGAGACATACAATTACTGGAAGAACTTGCTTATAAGATAAAAAATAGTAGTTTATGTGGTTTAGGTCAAACAGCACCAAATCCAGTACTTACCACTATTAAATATTTTAGGGATGAATATGAAGCCCATAATAAGGAAAAACGCTGCCCTGCTCATAGCTGCGTATCCCTCTTAACATACACAATAATAGAGGATAAATGCATTGGTTGCACATTATGTGCTCAAAAGTGCCCTGTAAACGCCATCTCTGGTAAAACAAAAGAACCTCATAAGATCAAACAGGATGCTTGTATTAAATGTGGTCTTTGTTATGACTCGTGCAAATTTGATGCAATTGAAAAAATATAAAATCGGAGGAATTCATAAATGGAACAAATCAAACTTACAATAAATGGAAAAGAAATTCTGACAACTTCAGAAAAAACAATTCTCGAAGTAGTTAATGAACATAAAATAGATGAAATACCTACTCTTTGCTATGATGAGCGGATTGAACCTTACGGCTCATGTTTTCTATGTGTAGTGGAAATAGAAGGGATGAATAAACTTGTACCTTCATGCTGTACCCCTGTAACAAATGGTATGGTTATTCACACTGATAATGAACGTATCCGCAGCTCAAGGAAAACAGCTCTTGAACTGTTATTTTCAAATCATTATGCAGATTGTATTGGACCTTGCATTGATAATTGTCCTAGTAATGTAGATGCTCAAGGGTATATTGCACTTATATCTCTTGGGAAATATGAAGAAGCATTGGAATTGATCAAAAAGCAAAACCCATTACCTCTATCTATTGGAAGGGTATGTGTACGTGATTGTGAGCTGGCATGCCGCAGAGATATTGTTGATGAACCTGTTGCTATTAATAACCTGAAACGCTATGTAGCTGACATTGATGCTAAGCATAAATGGATTCCGGAAATAAAACCTAATAAAAATAAAAATGTTGCAGTAATAGGAGGTGGTCCTTCAGGCTTAACATGTGCCTACTATCTTACTCTGGAAGGATATTCAGTTACTATTTTTGAAAAATTACCTGAACTTGGCGGAATGTTAAAATACGGTATTCCTGAGTACAGGCTTCCGAAAAAGGTCCTGAATGATGAAATAAAGTGGATTATAGATCTTGGCATTAATGTTAAAACTAATATTGAAATGGGAAAAGATTTTAATATTAATTCATTATTCAATAATGGGTTTGATGCAATATATATTGCAGTTGGAGCTCATAAAGCCAGTAATATGAGACTGAAAAATGAGGATGATACTAAGGGAGTTCTATGGGGAATCGATTTTCTAAGAGAGCTTCCCTACAAAACCCCAAATTTGAAGGGAACTGTTATTGTGGTCGGTGGAGGCAATACAGCTATTGATGCAGCAAGAACAGCTCTAAGATGCGGTGCAGACATAGTAAAAATTGTATACCGCAGGAGTATAAAAGAAATGCCAGCACATCCATTTGAAATCGAAGCTGCAAGAGAAGAGGGAGTAGAATTCTTATTCCTTACCTTACCAAAAACCATAATTAGAAATGGAAACAGATTATCTGCTATAGAATGCCTTAAAATGGAACTTAAAGATGCTAAACCCGGGGAACGACCCAGGCCAGTGCCAATTGAAAACTCTGAATTCATACTTGAATGCAACCATCTTATAGGAGCTATTGGTCAACAAGTAGATACTTCGTTTAATGATCCAGAAAATGAGTGTCAATTGGAAGCATGGGGCACAATAAAATCAGACAATAATACTATGAAAACTTCCATTAATGGAGTTTTTGCAGGTGGAGATGCAGTAACAGGCCCTTATACTGCTATCAGTGCTATTGCTCATGGAAAGATTGCTGCACAATCTATTGATAAATACTTAAACACAGGAAAAATTGAAAAACAACAGAAGCCTTTCCTGAGTTTTAAGCATAAATTATCAGAGGTTTCGGAACATGAATTAGAACATATTGAAAAAATAGCCAGAAATAAGATGCCAGAATTACCATTGGAGAAACGTACTGATAATTTTAATGAGGTGGAACTGGGATATAGTAATGCTCAGAGTGCCAGCGAAGCCCTTCGTTGTATGGAATGCGGTTGTTCAGAATACTATGATTGCACATTAAGAAAATATGCTGCTGATTTCAATATTAATATCTCAGATTATATAGGAGAAATAAGACAATACAAAGTTGATAACAGACATCCTTTTATTGTACTGGATTCCAATAAATGCATTAACTGTGGGCGGTGTGTTAGAACATGCTCAGAGATATTGGAAGTCTCTGCTCTTGGTTTTATTAACAGAGGCTTTAAAACTGTTATTAAACCAGCAATGGAAAGGCCGCTTTTGGAAACAAACTGTATTTCTTGCGGGAATTGCATAGACACCTGTCCTACAGGCGCTATTTCAGAAAATTTTCCCTTTAAGGTTCTTGGAACATTGAGAAAAGAAAATCATAGATCTATTTGCAACTTTTGTTCCATTGGCTGTAACATCAATTATAAAGTCATTGACAACGATATTTTCTATGTGTCCAATTCCAATGATGAAATAATCAACTCACACAACATGGGATATTCTTGTATAAAAGGAAGGTTTGGCCACAGGTATCTGATGGACCCTGACAGATTGGAAAAACCAATAATAAAAACCAGTGATAAGACCGGAGAAAGTGAATGGCATGAGGCAATCACATTTACAGCCAAACATCTGAAAACAATCATAAATAAATATGGACCTGATTCAATAGCTGTATTTGGTTCACCAAAATATTCCAATGAAGAGCTATATCTCATACAGAAATTAGCACGAACAGGTTTAAAAACCAATAATATTTCAAGTTTTTCAAACTTACTTTGCTGTCCCGAACAAGACTGTCTTGATAACTCTTTAGGAATAACAGTTTCTACAACAACTATGGACAACATTGATAAGGCTGATATTATCGTAGTTATAAATTCAGATCTTTCTGATGAAAACCTGATTATGGAACTTAAAATAAAGGCTGCCCAAAAGAAAAATACCAAATTAATACTTATCAATTCTTCTGAGATAAAATTAACAAAATTCGCAGATTTATGGATAGATACCAGAAGGGGAACAAATACAGTGTTATTGACTGGAATCGCAAGAGAACTTATAGCTAAAGGGAAAACAGATAAACATTTTATCCAGAATAAAACAACAGGTTTCAACACTCTCTGTGAAATGGTTTCAACATTCAGCCCAGCCAGAGTATGCAGTATGACCGGGATTGATATCCAAAAATATGAACAATTAATAGAATTGCTTAATAATCCAGATGCTAATATTGTATTTATATACAATCTGGATTCCAGAAAGGAAAAAGCAAAAGGCGATTTAAGGGCAATTGCAAACCTTTTGCTGTTAAACAACAGAATAAATCGTGATGGTAATGGGTTAATCCTGCTTCGCGACTTTGCAAACTCCATTGGTCTCTCAGATATGGGTGTTTCACCTCAATACCTGCCGGGTTATATTAAATTTCATGAAAATAACGAAATAAACAGAATCAGTTCTTTTTGGGAAACAGATCTGAAAAAAATATTTAAACCTGTAAACTTTATGGAAAAAATGCTAAGCAGCAAAATCAAAGGCATGTTGATTTTTGGAGAAGATCCTCTTATAAACACAGATAATTTTAAATACTTCAAAGGCGTTGAATTCTTATTGGTTCATGATATGTTCTATAGTCATACAGCCAGAGAAGCAAATGTTGTTTTACCAGCAGCTTCATATATCGAACAGGAAGGTACATATACCAGTTGTGACAGAAGAATTCAAAAAGTAAAGCAAATCCTGAAACCTAAATGTGGAAAACCAAACTGGGAAATTATTGCCAATCTGGCAGGTCATTTCAATAAAGGGTTTGAATATGAATCTGCTGAGGAAATCTTTAAAGAAATAAAACAAATCAGCCGTTTTTACAAAAATTGCTGTATAAATGGATTCTGGGCAGAGGATATTTTTCAAAAAGAGTTCTTTACAAAAAACAAGAAAGCCAATTTTTCCATTTATGATATTGATATGACAACATTAAGCCCAGAAAAACAGGAAATTATCTTTTCAGAAAATTATTTTAAAACTAAAATTAAAAACAAATTGATGATATAATATACTTCAGGAGTAAGGAAACAAAGATGGCAAGTTTAAGTGATTTCAATCTGGTGTTTGAAATCATAAACAATATAATCATTTTAAACGCTGACAATACTATTTCCTTTTCAGGTGATGAAATTAAAAGAGCATTGTGTAATAAGAAAAAAGACCTGGAAACTGCTTTTCTGGATAATTTCCCCTCTAATAAAGACCAGACTCTTTGGAAAAATAAAATCAATTGGGTCAGAAAAAATAAAAAACAGATTTCTTTTAAGTTAAAAAAATTAAAGGCGACTTTCTATATTTTTCCCGTGGATTTTAATGGAAACTCCAATATTGTTATATCAACAGATAAAAAGATTCTACAAACCAATCAAATAAGACATGCCTTAAAAGAAAGAGGAAAAGAATTGGAGTGTATGTATAATATCAGCTATGAACTGGATACAACTGAAAGTCTTAGTGAAGCTCTAAAAAATTCAGTCTGTCATTTAATAAAGGGATTTCAATATCCTAAAATTACAACTGCTCATTTTGAAGTAGATGGTATAATCTATGGCAATAGAGAATGTACTAATAAAAAGCTTATAAACATTTTGAAAAAAGATATAATCGTAAATAAAAAGAAAAGAGGTGTTATTCGGGTTTGCTACAGCAAACCAATCTCCTTTTTAAAAGAGGAAAAAAAATTATTAATAGAGGTATCAGCTCTAATTTCAAAAGCAACTGAAAAACAAGATCTAAAAATAGAATTAGAAAAATATGTGGGAAACCTTGAAAACCTGGTTAGGAAAAAAACAGAGGAGCTGGAAGAGTCAAAAAAAATGTATCAGGATTTATTCGATAATGCGCCTGATGTTATAACCATATCAGACTTTTCCGGAAAAATTATTAAAGCTAACAGAGCATTTTATGAAATCATTGATTTTCCCAAAAATTCAGATTTACACTATATA
>JAUXFB010000245.1 GCA_030620255.1 Candidatus Aminicenantota bacterium
ATCAAAAATCAATTCATAGCTCTTTTCAGTATCCTCAGATTGTAAATAAAAAATCTTAATTTGTTTTTCCTTTGCTCTTTCTTCTCCTAAAACAATATGCTCAATTTCTTTAAGTATCAATTCTGAACTATTCTGCTTTTCTCCCTCTCTTAAGTGTTTCCTCATATTAAAGAGATGATTACCCTCGAACAATGTCTCTTTTATCACATTTAGAAGGACTTTCCCTGGAATATAAATAATCTGTTTATTATCTTTATTAATAACCTCCTCATATACTACCCTTGCCCCACCCATCTTTTTTACCTCATTAGCATTCAATATTTGATGATCATCTGGAAGATTAATTTTCGGAATAAGTATAGAAGGAATTCCAAGAGTTGTAATTTCTTTTATAGTACCAGCACCAGCCCTTGACACTATAAGATCAGTAATAGAATATATTTCATCTATATTATCAAAATATTCTCTTATTATAAATTTTCCTTTAATATCTAAAGATATATCCATTTCCTGGAGAATTCTTACAGTATCATCAAATGCTTTATAATTCTTTGAATAGCCTCTACCAGTAGACAAAATAATTGTTAAGTCTTTTATTGCAAGAAGCATAGGTATTATCTCAGCAATAGCTCTATTAATTGTCCTTGCCCCTCCACTACCTCCAAAAATAAAGACCACCTTGTTCTTCTCAGGAATATCATATTTTGCTTTTATATTTTCTATCCTGTTAAATCTAATTGATCTTCTTAAAGGATAGCCTGTAACAACAACTTTATTGTCAGGTAAATATTTATATGAAGATGGAAAAGAAACTCCAATCCTTGTTGCAAATTTTGAAATAAATCTATTTAATCTTCCGGGCACTGCATTTTGTTCATGAATAAAAATTTTCAATTTAAGTAGAGATGCAGCAAATAAAACAGGTGCTGATGCATATCCACCACTTCCAATAACAATATCAGGTTTAAATTTTTTTATAATAAAAAAACTCTTTAATGTGCCAAAGAAAATATAAAATATAGATATAATGGTTTTTAAACTCTTGATTTTTTGAGGTATTGCCTTTGATAAAATATTTACAAATTCAATTGGCTGAGAAATATTTCTTATGATTCTATTCTCAGCTCCTTTTTTTGTTCCAAGATATAAAAACTGAGACTCAGGGTATTTCTCTTTTATTACCTCATATATTGCAATATTAGGATAAACATGACCACCTGTACCACCACCAGTAAAAATTATTCTCATCTTTTCCATTTCAGATAATTAGTATATCACAAATCAACAGCTTCAATAAATTGTTTTATTCAAATTTGAAGTCTTCAAACTTATTTCCTTTAATATTACCATATAACAAAATTGATACCTCTTTAAAATTTAAAAATTGTAAAAAAAGATCATTGATTTCATGAACATTAATTTTATCTATCTCATCAATAATTTGATCTACTCCTATTTCTCTTTTCAAATATAGTTCCTGATTTAAATTAAATCTCATTTTTGACAAATTACTTTCAAGTCCCAGTATAAATGAAGATTTCATATGATCTTTTGCTCTAATCAACTCCTCTTTTTTTATTCCTATTCTCTTCAAAGTAAGTATCTCAGAACTTATTGCATCTAAATACTCCTCTATCTTTTTATGTTCAATAATAGCATATATTACATGAACTCCATCCTCTAAAAAAGAATCTAAGAAAGAACTTATAGTATAAGCAAGCCCATTTTCCTCTCTGATTTTTTGAAATAATCTTGAACTCATACCTGCTCCAAGTATATCATTCATTAACATAAACTTATATTTTAAGGGGGAAGTAGCAGCAATTCCTCTAAATCCAATAATAACATATATTTGTTCTAAAGAAGGTTTTTTTCTCACAAAAGTTTTAAACTTGAATTCAGGCTTTATATAAGAAAAATCAGCAGGTACTTGTTTTTTAAAGTTAGAAAAATATTTTTCTGATATTTCAATTGTTTTAGAATGACTAATATTTCCAGTTACACATAATAATAAATTTTCAGGACTGTACTTATCTCTATAATAATTATATAAAATATCTCTGCTAAAACTCGAAACATGGTTCTCTCTTCCAGCAATTGGAAAGCCAAGAGAATTATTTTCAAAAACATTCTCATAAAAAATCTCAAAAGCACTTATATCAGGATTATCTTTTGATTCTTTTATCTCTTGAAGCACAACATTTCTCTCCTTTATAAACTCATCTTTAAGAAAAATAGAGTCAAACACAATATCAGTTAGTAGATTAAAAGAATCCTTAAATTTCTCATCTATTGCTTTTATATAAAATTGAGTTATCTCTTTTCCTGTAAAAGCATTTATACCCCCTCCCAATCTATCTGACATTTCAGCAATCCTCTTCAGATTATACTTCTTACTTCCTTTAAAAATCATATGCTCAATTAAATGATGAATACCATTATTTTTGAAATTCTCTGCTCTTGAACCACTTTTCAGTAATAAACTAAGTGCAAAAGAGGGTATTTCTTGTCTGAATTCTGTTAAAACAGTTAACCCTGAATCTAAAATAGTTTTTTCTACCAATCTTGCTCCTAAATTTTAACATTATATGAATTTCATCTTTTACAGTCAACTTTTACTTATTCTATATTTATCTTCCTACGTGTATTGATCACTAGAATTAAACCTAAAATATTTTTTATTAAATAAAAATTGAAACAGTTTATCTAAGTTTTTATAAAAATATCTACACGCATTGTTTTATGAATCATATCAACATTAACAATCTTAATTTCAATATTCTCATTCTTTTCAATTAAACCTAACTTTACAACAATATCCTGCAATTCCTTTACAGATATATATTCGGATTTCTTTAGTTCTACTCGTATCTTAGCAAAAGTTCCCTTATCAAAATTATCGATTCTTAAAACTGGAAACCCATATCTGTCAAATACATCATAAATTATTTGAGGATCAAATGTTGTTTTCATTTCACTCTATTATAGAAATATAAAACTATTTTAAATTAAATTCAAGTTTTTTTAATTAATTCTTTTCATAAATTTATATATCTAAAAAAATCATTGAATAGAAATTATAAAATGTTTATAATATGAATTAAAAAATTTAAAGGAGATTCAAATGGAAAAGAGAGTTTTTGATATTATAATACTAAACGGGAGACCAGCTGCTGGTAAATCGGAAATCATAGATTATTTAAAAAAAACACCAATAAAAGAACGTATTGATCGTTTTCATATTGGTGAATTTCATGAAATAGATGATTTTACTTTTTTATGGGAACAGTTTGAAGATGATGATATTATGGAAGAAATGGGGTTGCCCCGCATAATATCAAATAGAGAATTTGAATATAAAGGTAAAACATATCCAGGTTATGTTTTTAAAGAAAAATGGTACTGGAACTTTCTAATAAAAAAAATA
>JAUXFB010000072.1 GCA_030620255.1 Candidatus Aminicenantota bacterium
CTTTGTTTGTATGAATTATTAAAGATTGCTCTATTATCCAGGTTCCGAGCTCTCCTGTAGAATAAATTCCTTTGCAAATTTCCATAGGCTTTTGTACATCAACTACTTTTGTCCCATATTTTTCAATATTTCTTTTTAAGCTTGTTGGAAAAGATTTTGGTAGATAAACATAAACTTTAGGATTTTTTTCTAAAAAACCATACAAACCACCAATATGATCTCCATGAATGTGAGAAAGAACTATAATATCAATTTCTTCTGAATCAATTTCTAATTTTTTCATATTTTCTAAAAGTATGGAGTCATGCCCGCCTGTGTCAAAAAGAATAGTCTTCTCTGCACCTTTTATTAAACAGGAAAAACCCCATGATGTTTTTAATCCATCTTTATATTGATTGTTATCAAAGGTAACTGTAATATTTGCATCTTTTATTTTATTTATGTTTATATTTTCTGATCCATTTTCCATAATTTCTCCCTTTTTATCTTTTTTTTGACTTAAAGTTAAAGTTATTCCCAATGTTAAACCAATAGATATTATTATTAAGCTAAATAAACCTAATACTTTCCCCATTTCTTATTCAAATAAATTTATACACAAGGATTACCAAATTGTCAAATTGTATTAGATTATATGTTTGTTTTTTCTAATCTAAATCAATATCTATAATTTTCTGGCTTAAAGGGACCTTCAATAGGTACATTTAAATATTTGGATTGCTCTTCTGTCATTTTGGTTAATTTAGCATCCAGGTGTTTAAGATGTAATCTTGCAACTTCTTCATCCAGCTTTTTAGAAAGTATATAAACTTTTTTCTCATGTTCTTTTGAAGCAAGTTCTATTTGAGCTAAACATTGATTTGTAAAACTCGAACTCATAACAAAACTCGGATGACCAGTAGCGCATCCTAAATTTACAAGGCGCCCTTCTGCAAGAACAATAATAGATTTACCTGATTTTAGAGTCCATTTATCTACCTGTGGTTTTATGATTTCTTTTTTACATTCTTTGCATTTCAAGAGATATTCTATCTCTATTTCACTATCAAAGTGTCCTATATTACATACAATAGCACCCTCTTTCATTTTTTCCATATGCTTACCTTTGATAACATGATAATTCCCAGTAGCAGTCACAAAGATATCCATTTCCTCAACTACATCTTCGAGAAGAACAACTCCATAACCTTCCATTGAAGCTTGTAAAGCACATATTGGGTCAATCTCAGTTATATAAACCTGTGCACCAAAACCACGTAGGGATTGAGCACTTCCTTTCCCAACATCACCAAAACCGCAGACAAGTGCTTTTTTACCTGCAAGCATAATATCAGTAGCTCTTTTTATTCCATCAGCAAGAGATTCTCTACATCCATATAGGTTGTCAAATTTAGATTTTGTTACTGAATCATTCACATTTATTGCAGGAAAGAGAAGTTTGCCCTCTTTTGCAAAGTTATATAAACGGTGAACTCCTGTTGTAGTCTCTTCTGACGTGCCTTTTATGTTTTTTGCTACATTTCTCCAGCGTTCAGGATTCTTTTTGTAACTTAATTTTATACGGTTCATTAAAATCTGAAATTCTTCTACTTCATACTTTTCATCAAATAAAGAAGGGGATTCTTCTGCTTTTACTCCTTCATGTACAAAGAGAGTTGCATCACCGCCATCATCTACAATTAAATCTGGGCCTGAGCCATCAGGCCAGGTTAATGCTTGTTCAAGACACCACCAGTACTCTTCTAAGGTTTCGCCCTTCCATGCAAAAACTGAAGCAATGCCTTTCTTTGCAATTGCAGCAGCAGCATGATCCTGTGTGGAAAAGATATTGCATGAAGCCCAGCGCACATCTGCTCCCAATTCGATGAGTGTTTCAATTAACATTGCAGTTTGAATTGTCATGTGCAAACTACCCATTATTTTTAATCCTATTAGTGGTTTTTTCTGTCCATATTCCTTACGTATTGCCATAAGTCCAGGCATTTCAAGTTCTGCAAGTTTCATCTCTTTTCTGCCCCACTCAGCTAAAGAGATGTCAGCAACTTTGTGCTTCAAAGATAAATCAAGCTCTAATGTATTCATTTTGTCCTCCTTTACCCTGTTTTTAATAACAAACAAATTTTATGTTTGACAGGGATAATTTATTCCTTAATTGCTTGTATAATAAATCCTTTTAATTCTTTTTGAAGATTAAAATCTTCAAATTTATCAAATTTAAAACCAGTTTTTATCAGCCATATTTCTATTTGTTTTTTTGAAAATCCAAGCCATCTGTCTCCATATTTTTTTCTCATATTTTCAGTATTATGATTAAGAAAATCAACAATAATAAAAACTCCGCCTCTTTTAATTACTCGATTAATTTCATAAAAACCTGCAAGAGGTGAAGATAAATGATGTAATACCATATTAATAATAGCAATATCTACTTCATTTTCTTTTAAAGGGAGGTGTTCAATTTCACCTATTCTAAGATCAATTTTTTCATTATTATTCTGAAAACGTGTATATGCTTCTTCCAACATTTTTGGGGATTTATCAACTCCTATTACAATATTAGCTTTTACTTTTATGTATGATAAAAGATCTCCAATCCCACACCCAAGGTCAACGATTGTGTGAGTTTTGTGTACATGATTTAGAATAAATCTGTTCAAATCAAAATTGCCAAAAATCTCTTTTTTCAGTTTCCCCCAATCTTCTGCTATTGAATCAAAAAATCGGGTTGTTTCTCTTGATCTATTTTCTATTACTCTTTTTGTCTGTTTTAGATCTTGAGAAAAGATGTTTTTTTTCTTAAAAAAACATTTTATAGATTCTGTAAATTTGAAACCATTTCCTTCAGTTACAGTTGAATAGAATGTCCATGCTCCGTTGTGTCTGGATTTTAGCAATCCTTTATCTGTAAGGATTTTTAGATGGCGTGAAATTCTTGATTGACCCATATTCAGAATTTCAATTATTTCATTTACATTTAATTCAAAATATAGAAGTAGATTTAATAAGCGTAACCGTGTTTCATCTGATAGAGCTTTAAAAAAATCTAATATTTCCATCTATATCAATATATCAAGATATTTTGATATTGTCAAGCAAAAAACGATTTTTTGTTGGTTTTTCAGAATAAATTAAAGAGACACAGGGAAATGAACTACCTGTCCTATTTATTCTTGAATCTTGTGAGATTATTATCTATAATATAAATATAATATGAATATAAAGCAGAGTATAGAGAATTTATCAAAAGAGTTGTTGAGACATCAATATTTTTACTATGTAAAAGCAGAGCCAGAGATTTCTGATAAAGAGTATGATCGCTTATTTGATGAACTTGTTGCTCTTGAGAAAAAATATCCGGAATATGCTTTTAAGAATTCACCTACAAAGAGAGTTGGTTCTGATCTTGATAATGTTTTTGCTGAAAAAAAGCATGAAATACCTGTTTTATCTCTTGATAAAGAATATACTTTGCAGGGTTTAACAAAATGGGTGAAAAAGATAACCTCTAATTCAGAAAGAGAGTTAAGTTTTGTAGTTGAAGAAAAGATTGATGGGGCATCAATTGTATTATATTATAAAAATGGGATGCTTGACTCTGCATTGACACGTGGAAATGGAATGTTTGGTAATGATGTTACTGAAAATATAAGGACAATAAAGCAGATCCCATTAATTACTGAAGAAAAATCTGATTTTGCAGTTAGGGGAGAGATTTTCATTAATAAATTTGATTTTATCAAGTATAACAAAAGTTTTGAAAACAAATATTCAAATCCCAGAAATTTAGCTGCAGGCTCTTTGAGGAATTTAAAGTCATCTGTAGTTGCAAAAGTACCTCTTAATTTTCTTGCATATGAGGGGTTTTTTAAAAATCAATTTTGTAATAACCATATTCTTATTCTCTTGAAATTGAAACACATGGGATTTTGTATAAATAAAAATATTGCTTTTTTTTCAAGTAATATAAAAAATATTTCAGTTGTAGCCAATGAATTTCCTGAAATAATAAAAGGAAAAATCAAAGATATATCTGCTTATATTGAGGGGCAAATAAAAGGCAGAAATAAATTAAACTATGAGATTGATGGGCTTGTAGTAAAAATAAATGAGATAGATATTAGAGAAAATCTTGGACATACTTCACATCATCCAAGGTGGGAGATTGCATTTAAATTTGATTCACCTATTGCTCAAACTGTTTTAAAGAATATTGTAATACAGGTTGGAAGAAATGGAAGAGTGACACCAGTTGCAATTTTAGAACCTGTAAAAATTGCTGGAAGTGTTGTTTCAAGAGCTACACTTCATAATCAAGAGTATATTGAAATATTAGAATTGGGACCTGGAGATTTAGTGAGTATTTCAAAACGAGGGGATATAATTCCTGCTGTTGAAGAGGTGATTGAAAAAAGTTATGAAAATCCAGCAGTTTATAAGTTTCAGGAAAACTGCCCTTTTTGTGGTTCCAGGTTGATTAAGCAAGGTGCTCATCATTTTTGTAAGAACAGAAAATGTCCGGAAAGGATGAAACGTTCTTTAATTTACTTTGTATCTAAAGATCAAATGGACATTGATACTCTTGGTGAAAAAACAATAAAGTTTCTTTTTGAAAGAGGGTTTGTCAAAATTATTCCTGACATCTATAAATTTAACTATGATTTATTATTAAAAGAAGAAGGATTTAAAGAAAAAAAGGTTAATAATATAAAAAAAAGCATAGAAAAAAGTAAATCAAAGCCTTTTAAAAAGGTATTAGCAGCTCTTGGTTTTGATGGACTTGGTACATCTGTTGCATCTGAATTGATAAAAAATGGTTTTAATTCAATTGACGAGATTATAGAGATAGCATCAAAAGGTAAAAAAGAGGAGTTTTCAAAAATTGGGGGATTTGGCATAATTACTGCAGAATTGTTGATTGAGCATTTTACTGATAATCAAAATCTTGAATTGATAAGAGAACTGAAAAAAACGGGGCTTAATTTTAAAGAAAAAATTGAATTGGAAACTTTAAGAATTAAGCCGTTTGAAAATCAAATCTGGGTTATAACAGGTTCTTTTGAAAATTTTAAACCACGCTCAAAAGCAGCAGAAAAGATTGAGCAAAGGGGAGGTAAGGTAAATAACACCATATCATCAAAAACCACACACCTTCTGACTGGTTTATCTCAAGGTTTAAAACTTGAAAAAGCAAGAAGTTCAAATATAAAAATAGTTAATGAAAAGGAGTTTCTTGATATGTTGAGTCTTTCTTTGTAATTTTAAAGGATTATTCCTAAGAGTATTAATAATATAAGTACAGGTGAGACAAATTTTATAGAGATCATCCAGAAAAAAGCCAGTTTGAATTTTTCTGTTCCTTTTGAGATTTCAAGTAAAGCATTGGAAGTTTTCCATATATATCCAACAAAGATGGCTACAAAAAAGGCGCCTATACTTAAAGATAAATTCCCCCATATAATGTCCCATAGTTCAAGGAACCCTTTGTTTACAAGAGGTAAGTTTGAAAAAAAACGGTTACCACCTTGAGAAAGGGCAGAGGGTACTCCAAATATTAATGTGATTGCACCTACTGTAATTGCGGATTTTTTTCTATTCCATTTTTTTTCATCTATAAAGAATGCGACTGGTACTTCAAGAACTGAAATGGTGGATGTTAAAGCAGCGATTGAGAGTAGTAAAAAGAATAGTGATCCAAATATTACACCACCGGGCATTTTAGAGAAAATAACGGGTAATATTTGGAATACTAGTCCGGGTCCACCACTGGTTGCTTGCATTCCAACTGCAAACACAGCTGGGAAAATTATCAAACCAGCAACAATTGCAATAAATGTGTCAAAAAAAGCAACCCATGCTGTTGCAGAAGGAAGGTTCTCTCTTTTGTTGATATATGAGCCATAAGTCATCATTGTTCCCATTCCAAGACTCAAACTGAAAAAAGCCTGACCCATTGCTTCTAAGATAACTCTTGGTTTAAAAGCTGAAAAATCGGGTTTTAAGTAAAATTCCAGACCTTTAGATGCTCCATGCATGGTTAATGATCGAATCAATAACAAAAATAAAATCCCAAAAAGAATTGGCATTAAAATCTTTGAGAATTTTTCTATTCCAGAAGAGACACCTTTTGAAACAATGTAAACAGTAAGTAGTATAAAAAGTGAGAGTAGAATTATTTGTAATAGAGAGTTGGATGTAAAATTTGTATATACTTGAGTTGCAGTTCCTTTATCAATTTTTGCAAATTTACCTGTTATAGCCTTACAGAAATAGCCAACAGTCCATCCTGCTACAACAGCATAGTATGACAATATCATAAAACCTGTGACAACACCAAGGTAACCTACATATTTCCATTTGCCTTTGGGTCTTATTGATTTGAATGCACCAACAGGGTTTCTGTTTGTAAATCTTCCAAGCGAGACCTCTGCAAGTAGAACTGGGTAAGCAATAAATAAAATTGCAATAAGATATATTAAAACAAAAAGAGCTCCCCCGTTTTTACTTACAGTGTATGGAAAGCGCCATATATTTCCCAGTCCAACTGCTGATCCAGATGCAGCTAAAATGAATCCTATCTTTGAGCCCCACTTTCCTCTGCCTGACATAATAATGCCTCCTGTTCTCAAAATTTAATTTTTATCACAAGGGATTTTTATTGTCAAATAGAATAAGATCCAAGGATTTAACCTTAAATCTTTTAAAATTTGATATTTCTAAAAATGCTGTTTTTGAAATAAAATAAAAATAAAGTTGCTATA
>JAUXFB010000265.1 GCA_030620255.1 Candidatus Aminicenantota bacterium
TAAGACTTGCTGCCCCAAAAAAATATCAACCATCTCCTGAATTGATTAAACAATGTAGAGAGATTGCAAAAGAAACAGGTGCAAGCATTTTAATTACTGATAATGTAGAAAAAGCAATAAAAGGAGTTGATTTCTTGTATGGAGATGTATGGGTGTCAATGGGTGAACCTGATTCAGTATGGAAAGAAAGAATAAAAGCCTTAAAACCCTTTCAAATTAACAAAAAAACAATGGAATTAACTGGTAATCCTGATGTTAAATTTCTACATTGCTTACCCGCTTTTCATAATAGAGAAACAACTGTGGGTGAAGAAATATACAACAAATTTGGACTGAATGGGATGGAAGTTACAGAAGATGTTTTTGAATCTAATGCCTCTATTGTTTTTGATGAAGCAGAGAACCGCTTACATACAATCAAAGCAATAATGGTTGCAACATTAGGTTAATAATTAAAACTTGATAATTCTATTATCTTAAAAGCAGCTTTTAGAACATTATCAGAAATAAAATAAGGTTTTATTTTGCTAAGTTCTAAATCTTTCTTTGTCTGGCACCAATTTCCAGTTTTAACCAAGATTGTTTTACAACCCGATTTATGCCCAGCGATTACATCTTTTACATTATCACCAATCATAAAGGATTCATTCAAATCAACTTTAAAATCTTTCGCTGCTTTTAAAATCATTCCAGGCAATGGTTTTCTACATTCATCTCTCTTTTTATATTTCTCAATAACACCATGTTCATAAAAAGGACAATAATAAAAAGCTTTTATTATTGCTCTCTTAGATCTGAAGAGTTCTTCCATTTTATTATGAAGTTTTTGAACTTGATACTCAGTACAAATTCCCCTTGCAATAGAGGACTGATTGGTAACCACAATGACCTTAAAACCATTTTCATTCATCATTCTTACAGCTTCAAAAGAGAATGGAAATATCTCTACTTGATCAAAATCACATATATATCCCCTATCTTCAATAAGAGTTCCATCACGATCAATAAAAACAGCTTTATTTAACATTAGACTTAAACATAAACTTCATATTCATTATCTATAAAACTAATTACTTCTTTAAAAACTTCTTCAACCTTAATAGCATTCATACATTTATGATCAAAAGGGCAATCTCTATATTTACATGGCCAGCACTCAACCTTATGATGTAAAATCTTTACCTTTTTATTTAGAGGTGCAGTCTTAACAGGAATTGTAGGACCAAAAATTGCAATTAAAGGAACTTGTAAGCTTGAAGCAACATGCATTAGACCTGAATCATTACTTAAAAAAAATGAACAGAGAGAAATAGAAACTATTGATTCTCTAAGACTTAATTTTCCTGCTAAATTAAAAACATTTGATTTTATCCCATCTAAAATTCTCAAAATTTTAAAATTCTCTTTCTTTGAACCAAAAAATATAACTTGAATATGCGGTCTATTCTCATTTATTTTGATTATAAGCTCTTTAAACCTCTCTGGCAACCATTCTTTAGCAGTACCATATGCAGCTGAAGGAGAAATCCCAAGAATTGGTTTAGATATGTTTATACCCTCTTTTAATAATAGAGATTTAACTTTTACTTTTTCATCTTGATTTATTACAAGTCTACCAGAATAATTCTCCTCTATTTTTCTCTCAAAAAATTTTCCTATAAGATCAATATAAAAAAAAATATGATGATTATTATTTTTAGGATATTTTACTCCATTGTAAAGTAAAAATCCTCTAAAATCTTTTTTATAACCTAATAACCTTTTTATACCTGAAGCTTTGAATAATAAAGCAGAGCTAAATGAATTTGTGAAAAGTATCCCAGAATCAAACCTGATTTTTTTTAATTTCTTTGATGCTAAATACATATTTTTCAAATTAAGCCTATCCGGGATTATTATGATATCTTCAATTTCATCTATATTTAAGAAAACATCTTTTAAATATTTTTTTGTAACTAGAAAAATATTCGAATCAGGAAAATTAGACTTTAAGGCCCTTAAAGCAGGCAGACTCATTATACAATCACCTATCCAATTTGGCGATCGAACAACAATATTCATTAAATTTATTACTTATACTATTCAGTTTCTGAGCTAATATCCCCTAAATCTTCCTCTTTTTCCTCTTCAAGATCTTTTAAATCCTCCGATTTATTTAATTTAGAATCAATTTCATCTATTTTATCTTTATCATTAATTATTTTAAAATCGATTTTTCCTTCATTGATCTCTTTTAAAGCAATAGTCAAAGGATTCTCAGCTTTTAAATTCACCTTGGGTTTCGCCCCCTTTACCAATTGTTTTGCTCTTTTTGCTGCGATTAAAACAAGCCTGAATTTACTATCAATGAAGTTATTTTTCTCCAAAATCCCCTCCTTTAACTTAGATGCATAATTATACCAAAAACTAATATTTAGTCAAGCTACGATTAGAGTTCAATTTAAATATCAATTATTGTAACAAACCAGCTTTAACAATTACCTAAATCTGGAAAATATTTAAAATAAAAATCTACCAATCCTTATAATAGGTTCCATCCAGTGCTCTTCGTTCTGATTTTGTATATATATCCCACACATTTTCACCCCCCCAATGCGTGGAATCTCTTTTATCCTGGTAGGATCTTAAACCCCATTCGTGAGAATTAGTCATTGGATCAACAGGAACTTTTCTTAAAAATTTCTTGATTTTAGTTTTATTTTTTTTATCCCTATACTCAATTCCTTTTACAAGTATCTCTAATTTATCTGGGAATCCATATCTTTCCTCATCCAGCTTGATCTTATGTTTTTTAACAAAATCTTTATAGTCATCAATAGCTATTCTTATTATTCTCAAATTTCTACGTAATTGAATCTCTTTTTCTCTTTTAACCGAAGTTTCAACTACTGGAATAGCAATAACAGCTAAAACAGAAATAATAGCTATTACAACTACTAATTCAACTAAAGTAAATCCCCTCTTAGATTTGTAACCTACTTCACATATCATTTATTATATGAATTTTCTTTAACTTCAAGCACCTTTTTACTTAATTGAACCTTGTTTTCTTTAAATCCAATAACTTTAACATCCATAATTTGACCAATTTTGAAATGTTCATCTCTTATGTTTTGTATACGTTTATGAGAGATTTGAGAAATATGCACTAAACCAGTTACACCATGTAATATTTCAACAA
>JAUXFB010000228.1 GCA_030620255.1 Candidatus Aminicenantota bacterium
AAACCCTCCTGTTTTGAATTTTTTATCTATATTATTTATTTCCTTTACGTTAAATTCTCTTAAATCTTTATAAAAAATCTCCTTTCCTTCTATGTTGTAGCAGAAAACTATAGGATAATTTTCAAAACATCCATAAATACAGTTGTTTTTAACCTTTAAAGAAATTTTATTGAAAACAAGATGTGCTTCATAATTTTTACATTTAATAATCTTACCAAATTTTTTAATCTTTTTACTTGCTTTTGTATAGACTGAAATAAGTTTGTTTTTATTATAATTTATTCTATCTTTATATTTTGGACTAAAAATAATATATTTATCAGTTACACATGATGAATCTGCAATGAAAACATTTTCAAATCTCCTCTCAAACAAAGAATTCCCATTAATATCCCATATCTTTAGTTTTTTTCCATCTTCATCAAAAATATAGAATCTATTATCATATAGTGAAAAACATCCCGGATAGAATAATCCATTTTTATCCTTACCTATTCTTCCAATCTGCCTTATAAATTTACCTTTTTCAGTAAAATTTAAAATCCTGTGATTAGGAAAATCAAGAAAATAGAGGGTGCCATCTTTATCCGTGCAAAACTTAGAGTCAATAAAAATGAACATACCAAGGTTTACTTCGGGTTCAAAATTATTTAGATTAACTGCAGAGTAAGCTGATAGCTCTTTGGTTTCAATATTTTTTATTCCATTTATGCAGGCATTTATTATAAATGTAAATAAAATCAAAACTAAAAAATAATTAAAGTTATTTCTCATTTTTATTCCTTAACCTTTGTTTTATATTACTGGACTGGTAAATCTTAGAGTTATACATTTTGGAGATTTTAAATGTTTTAAAATTTAGATATTTCAACATTTTGTAACGTCCCCTCATCCTTTCAATTATTTTCTATACACTTTTGCTTTTAATAGCAGAAATAATGTTCTCTGCAATTTGCTGGAGTTTCTCATAATGAACCAACCTTTTAAATATAGATTCCAGAGAAGGAAGCTGCATAAGATCTTTTAATTGAGTTACTGAGTTATCTGCAAGAATAACTCCCTTATCTATGATAATAACACGATCACATATTTTTTCAACAACTTCCAGAATATGAGATGAATATATGATGATCTTTCCCTGTTTGGAAAACTGACTTAAAATATCTTTAAATATTAACATAGTTGAAGTATCAAGACCTGACAAAGGTTCATCTAATAAAAGGATGTCCGGATTATGTATCAAAGAAGCTACAATTAATATTTTTTGCCGCATGCCTTTTGAATAATTAGATATGGGAAGATGCATATCTATGGATAAACCTAATTGCTCCATCAAATAATCTATTTTTTTGTTTAAGATCTTTTCAGGAATAAGCCGCAATCTACCAACCAATTGAAGGTATTCTTTACCACTCAAATGAGAATATAATTCAGCCTGCTCAGGAATATACCCTATTCTCTTTTTATATTCAAAAATGTCTTGATCAATATCCGATCCATTGAATAATATTTGTCCTGAATTGGGTTCCAGCAACCCTGAAAGCATTTTAATTGTAGTAGTTTTTCCTGCTCCATTGGGACCAAGATACCCCAGTATTTCACAAGGTTTAGCAACAAAACTTATATTATTAACAACTGGTATATTATTATATTTTTTAGTAATTTTTCTTATCTCTAATATTTTATTCATCTTTTCCTCAAAAGTTTCTGTCCATTTCCATAAGCTTCAATTAATCCAGTCCTAATGTTAACATTACAGATTCAGGCTCTTCCTCATATATGAGATGAAGCTCTTTAATTCTATAATTTTCGTAAAACTTTAAACCCAAATACATAATAAACGCTATTAAAAAGAAAAACACATAATAATGTGGATTATTCAATAAATAGACTCCCAACTTAGACAATAAAAAGAAATATCCAAAAAATCCTAAAACCAGATATGGCCAAAAATATTTAAGTTTAAGTTTTCCTGGAACATATTCAGATGCAAAAGGGAGTTTTCTGAAATTAATAAAACACACTTCCAATAATAACAGAGCAATGAACAAACAATAAAGTGTGTGATATATAGCAAGCTTCATACCCCAGAAGTAATGATAAAAAGGATAAGTAATAATACCTAAAGGTAAAACCGAAGAAAAAATAATACCCTTTTTAAATCCCTTTATATAATTTTTGATCTGTATGAATTCACTGATTTTAAAAATCCAATTAGCTTCGAGCATGATAGGATATATAACAATCAGCCTCAATCCAACAATCAAAAAAAAGTATAAACCTATTGGAATAGATACAAAATAAAAATTGATAGACCAAAAAAAGCTCTCTCCTTCTTTTATATATATGTGGACAAATCTACTAATAAAAAAACTAATGGGAAATGCTAAATACAATACCAATTTTAACTTATGCTCTTTGCTTCTTTTTAAAGTTTTAATATAAAACATGAAAATTGCATGCTGAACAGGATGTTTTAAAAAAATCTGCTGAAATATATGTTTTAAACATTTGAACAAAGGTATATATTTTATTCTTTTTTGATTCACAGCAGAATTTTTCAGGTATCTCCTTAAGCTGATTGGAACAGCTATCAAGTACAATGCAACTAAAAGAAACACTGCAATGAGGCCAATCATACAATTTCTTTTCAATATTGGGTCTGTGTTGCAGATCATGTGGTTATAAATCCCGGTAAACCATAATGGGGGATAATAATCCATAAAATGGGAAGTTTTATCCTTTAATGAAGGCAAGGATTTATATACCATTGGAAACCACACAAATACAGATAGAAAGCCTAAAAGCAGAGTAAACTGAAAAAAAGCAGATACTTTTTTAAAGATTTCCCTTTTAAACAAAATCATTAAAAGACTTTGTATGAATGCAACTGCAAAAAAAACAAATAGACTCCCCAACAAATTGGACAAATAATGAGCCAGTCCTCCAAAAAAAGCATTGAAATTAGGCAAATTACCAGGATAAAAAGTGAATATAAGGGTTGAAAAAATATTCAATATAGTTGATATGATCACCATAAAAATAAACAAACTAAAAAATTTTGCTATAAACAGCACTCTTGCTCTAACAGGTAATGATATTAAATTAATATAATCCATACGATCTAAAAAAAGTTTATCCCAGTTTGAAATAGTAATTACACCAATTAAAGCCATATTAAGGCTTAAAATCAATGTTTCCTGCAACCAAAGGTCTGAAACAAAGAGGTTGAACATTTTGCTCCAGAGATATGGTGATAGTATTGTGTGGGAAATATATCCTATACTTACTGAAAAAATCACCAGCAATACAATCTGCTGTTCTCTCTGTTGATTTTCAAATTTTAATAGATCATTGTAAAATAGACGCGTTAAAAAGTGTCTTGACAATGAAAAAAATTGTCTGAATTCATTGCTGATTGTTTCAAATATTTTCATATCTTTTAACAACATTATATATATAACAAACCATTCATAAACACTTTACATTATAAGACTTAAAGCCTTTATATGCAATATGTTCCCTATATTTCATATTAATATAGCTTTTTTAAGATTTTTTCGTTCTGAATCTTGATTTAGAACATATTTTAAATAAAACACAATACAAAAAACAAAACATCATAATGC
>JAUXFB010000019.1 GCA_030620255.1 Candidatus Aminicenantota bacterium
TAAAAAAATAAAGATAATTACTTTTTTCATCTTTAATCTCCCACACATAATAAAATTTTTTTGATTAACTAAATTATTGGTTAAATATAATAATATGTCAATAGCTCAAACAAAAAAAATAAAAATTTTGTTGATATTTTTAAAGTTAGAAAAAATTATTTGATCCTAATTAAGTCGGGCTTTTCTTAGAAAGGGTTTCTGATATGAAGAGCCGAAATATTCAACAGGTTCCAGGTCTTCAGGATTATTAACAGGAATTTTATCAAAAGTTTTAAAAGCTTTTAAACGTTTACCTTCACGGAAAAGCATTTGCCCATGCAGGTTAAAATATGTAGCAAATTCATATTTATTAATAGTATCAATAATCTGTTTTCTTTTTTCAGGTGCTTTATTAAGGTTAATTAGATACTTTTTCACAGAAGTTCTGTATTTTAATAAACAGGAGTAGTTCAATAAAGCAGTTCTATGTTTATTTAGCATCCTTCCAGACATATATTCAACTGACATGCTATCATCAGTATGAACAGGAACATCACCTACAAATTCTCCAACTTTTTCATTAGCAAAGAAAAAGAAATCTAATATCTTATAAGGATTTTCACAATTGATCTCTTTTAGATCTTTAGCTACTTCAGGAATCTTCAGTTTTGAACAAATAGCTGAAAAATCTATCATTGGACCATCCAATTTCCCGATTACAATAACATAATCATTGAATGTGCTGTTTATAAACCATATTGAAGTATTAGGAAATACTTTATAAAAACTTTTCAAAATCATCTTAAAATTCTCAGGAGTAATACTATAAAATGGCAGCCATTGAGAAACCAAACCTCCAGGTTTTAACCTTGTTTTTAATAATTTATAATATTCATATGTATATAAACTACCATTACCACTAAACCTTGGATGAACTGAATCTGAAAGTATAATATCATACTTTTCTTTACTAACAAGAACTTTATTCCTTCCATCTGTAAATTCAACTTTAATACGCGGATCTTTCAATACTTCATGATTAACACATTTAAAATATTTAGATGCCTTTTCTATCACTTTACGGCTTATTTCTGCAATTACTATTTTCTCTACAGGATACCTGGATACTGCCCATGCTGTTCCACCACTGCCAAATCCTATATGAAGCACCTTTTTCGTGTTATTATTAAGCAGAAGAGGTAAATGTCCTTGCATCTTCTGTATATAAAAAAGTTCTACTGAAGTACCAGCAACATTAACTCCATTCATGCTCAATTGTTTCCATGTACCACGAACATCTGATCTCTGCTCCACACTTATTGTAGCATAAACATCTTCATCATAATCAAGAAGCTTAATCTTTGATTTATCTTCACCCTTAAACACTCCAGCATAAAGAATTACCTGGTCTTTGGATGTAAAACCAAAATATCCCAAATAGAAAAAAACAATCACACTAAAACTTACTATTAATTTCTTTATTATTCCATTTTTTGTCCTTGCAAAAAGATATATACCAATTAAAAGATTTACGGATCCTGTTAACAATAGACTGATTTGAGCTCCTAAAAAAGGCAGGAACACAAAACCAGCTAAAAAAGCCCCGAATATACAACCAACAGTATTGAATGCATAAAGCTGACCTGTTTCTTTTCCAACTTTGTCTTTATTTTTAATAAAGAGTCTTGCTGCTAAAGGGAAGCTTGCTCCAAAAAGAATGGTTGGAAGTATTAAAATTTGAAACGTTGTAAAAATAACTGCCACAGTATGTGAGAAATAACCGTGCAATCCAATGAATTCTCCTACTTTTGCAAGCATATCAGGCATTTGTGCAAACTGATTTATCAATAGTATAAGATCAAAAGCAATCAAAAATTGTATGATTGCAAACACAAGAATGGGATTTTTTATTCTTTCAACATAATAACTCATGAAACCTGCACCAATAGAAATACCTAAGAGATATACACCCAACATTACACTAAAAGCATATACACTACTGCCAATATGTAAAACAAGTATACGATTCCAAATTACTTCATAACTCAATGATGCGAATCCCAAAACAAAATATACCCAGATCACCCAGTTTCTTTCAATCTGTTTAAAACCTATTTTAAACAATCCATATTTGCTAAAACCAGCTTTTTCACCTTTTGTTATTATAAAACTGATTAACAAAATAATTAAATTTATAATAGACCCTATAAATATAGTAGTTTTCAGTCCAAATACAGGAATTAAGAAAAAACCTGCAATAAAAGTTCCAACAACTGCTCCAAAAGTATTTATAGTATAAAGAGAGCCAATTTTAGAGCCTGCCTTATCTATATTCTTAGTAAAACACTTTGCAAGAAGCGGTAATGTTCCACCCATGCATATAGTTGGAGGTAGAAGAATTATAAATCCAATTAAAAATTTGAACATGCCAAGGATCAGGTCATTACCTCCTGTTATTGAATTGATAGGAGTATAAATGATATGAAGTTTACTGAAAATCAATGGAGTTAATACTGCATAAACACCAATAATTCCTTCAATAATACCGTAAAGCCTTAAACTAGATTTTGTTTTGTCAGCAATTCGACCAAATAACCAGCTTCCAATTGCAAGACCTGCCATAAATGCAGTAAGAAGTGTGCTTGATGCCCATACTGTATTACCAAACACCAAAACAAGCATCTTTAACCATACTACCTGAAAGATAAGTGATACAAATCCAGAAAAGAAAAAAAGTAATAATGCAACTGGTTTTTGTAATTTATTTTCTATCATTTTCTTATTTCAATATTTAAGATTGTTCAATGCTTTCTCTTGTAATTTAAAGATGCAATTCTACAAATAACTCCATCTGGAAGTTGTGTTGAAAATTCTCTTATATTCAGGATAAGCTCTTTTACATCATTATCACTAATAGCATAAAATGAAACAGTATTAAAAGCACATATTACATTTTTTAAAATAGTCCATTCCCCAACCTTAACCCATTTGTGAGGAACGCCTCCAACAGGTTTTAATAGATTGTCATAAATAATAGCAATCTTAGCATTATTATTGTATGCCCATTTTGTAATGTTTGCCTTAGTGTACTCTCCTCTAAGAATAAGATCGCCTATATCTTTATTACAAAGCCCGAGAATGTCCAGACATTTAATGTCAGTTAAAAAATTTATTGCTCCAATATCATTTACAATGATATGTTCTCCTTTATAATATTTGTCCAAAAACAAACCCATTTGATACTGTTGCGAATATACATTAAATGTGGCTTGAGGAACCTTGACACTCATTCGTATCCCCCTCTCAGCAAGAGGTAATATACATATAAAAACAAGGAATATTAAAACTGATCTTTCAAAAAAGTTTCTCTTTTGTATAAAAATCTTCTCTCTTAATATGTAACCAAAAAAGTTAAATATCACAAACAATCCAATTGCAACTAAATAAGAATCATACCTGACCTGTTCAGGACGATTCAAGAAAAAACCAGTACGTGCAAAAACCATATGTATAAAAGTTGTAATCAAAAAGATCACACACATTACAGGATAAAAAGAAAATAAACTTTTTTGCTTTTTTAATAAAAAGAGAAGCACACACAAAATAATAATAATAAGTAAAAGAATATGGATATTATAAATAATATGTCTAATGCCTACATAAAAGAACTTAAAAAAACCATCAAAACTTAAGATATCTTTCAAACGATTACCCTTTAACAAAACAGAATTGGGCAAAAAATACCATCCCTTTGACACTGATACTATTCCATAGATCACCACAGGTAAAACCCCTATTATTCCAAGAATAAATGATTTTATAAACTCTCTTTTAAACAGTAATAATATACAAACAGCAAAAACAAGAAACATACCTTCAAAACGAACCATTGTAACCAAAGGAGCTAATAATAAGATAAAGATATCATTTTTATTAATCTTGTGCTTTAAAGGTGCATGTTTTGTAATAGCTATTGATGCTATATAAATGAATACAAGATCTATTAATATTTGCAGAATATGCTCAAGCCCTGAAAACACAAGAAGAGGAATAGGAGTAAAAATGATAAAACAAATCAATACAAATAACATCTGAAAAAAATTGAAATTAAATTTTTCAAATAAATAATATAAAAATAATAATAGAACTGTGGAGAAGAAAAAATTTAAAACAAAAGGGGTTAATTCATTCACTCCAAAAATAGAATAAAAAAATGATAAAACAGATGTCCATAATAAAGATGAAGATGAAGATGAGAACTTATGTTTTGTAGCTCCCCATACCCCGTGTTGAGAAAAATTTTTAGCCATTGTCATGTGAATATAAGCATCATCATGCGAATAGACCAATTTCCCACCAGTTTTTAAAAAAGAAGAATTAAGAAATAGAGTTATTAATATCCACATGCTTAATATTGCTACAATCAATACAACAAATTTTCCTTGATTTTTTTTCAAATCTTTTCCTTTTGAATCTTATTATAAATGAAATCCTTATTTTTTCAATGCAAATCCAGTTCAATTTTAAAGTTTTAAACTTTTTTACATTGTTTAAAATTATGCTTGTTTATGCTATATATGTATATTGTTTGTTATTTTTATACTTTATATTGCTTTGCAACTTTAACGGCGGTAGCTTATTTAAAATTAGAGAAAATTATTAATTTATATGAAATTTTTGTTTAGATATAACAGAAATCATATATAATAATGAACATGAGTAATATAAAAACTTACGAGCCTGATAATGTATTAAAACAAGGATACTTTTCTACATTTAAAAGAATATTTCAAGAAATAGCCCAAAATCGCTGGTTAACTGTTCAATTGTTCAAAAGAGATTTTTTCGCAATATATAAACAATCCTTTATAGGAATTTTATGGGCAATAATTATTCCATTTGTTAGTGTGGGAACATTTGTTATTTTAAACCGCTCAGGGGTTTTTAATATTGGCAGCATAAAGACTCCTTATGCGATTTATGCTATTTTTGGAATGGCAATATGGCAAATATTCTCAACAGGGCTTATTGCAAGCTCAAGCTCTCTTATAAAAGCAGGCTCAATGATTGTTAAAATAAATTTCTCAAAAAAATCTCTTGTTATTGCCTCTTTATGCCAATCAATCTTATCTTTCCTAATCCAATTTATTGTATGTTTAATTCTGTTTTTCTATTATGGAATTTCACCCAAAATATATATTCTTCTATTACCAATTTTAATAATCCCAATTTTTCTGTTGACTTTAGGGCTTGGTTTTGTTTTTTCAATTCTTAATGGAATTATGCGCGACATTGGAAATGCTCTCTCAATACTTATTACTTTCCTTATGTTCTTGACTCCTGTGCTTTATGCAAAACCCCAAACAGGCTTATTATCAAAGATTTCCTTTTACAGTCCATTATACTATCTTGTCGCATTTCCAAGAGATCTGATTTTAGCAGGAAATACGGATGAGCTAACAGGATATATAATTTCAAGTATTTTTGCATTTACTATCTTATTTATCTGTATTTTTGTTTTTCATCTGTCAGAAACCCGCATAGCAGAGAGAATTTGAATGGGTGAAAGAGTAAATGGGTGGATGGGTGAATGAGTAAATGGGTGAATGGGTGAAAGAGTGGATGGGTGAAAGAGTGAATGGGTGGATGAGTGAAGGAGAGAATAATTGAAAACACATAAAGATTTAGATATATGGAAAAGGGGTATTGATTTAGTAATTGATATTTACAAAATTACCGGAAAATTTCCCAAAGAAGAAATTTATGGATTAACTTCTCAAATGCGAAGATCAGCAATTTCTTATCCCAGTAATATTGCTGAAGGTGCAGCGAAAAATACTAAATCAGATTATATTCGATTCATCTATATTTCTTTAGGGTCTTTATCTGAATTAGAGACCCATGTTATAATATCAAAAAATTTAGGATTTATCTCTGATGTTAATGATTTATTAAAGGAAATAGAAATATTACGTAAAATGACACTCAACTTTATAAAGCATTTAAAAAATAAAGTTAATGAGTAGAGAAGTAAAGGAAAGTACGAAATGAGTAAAATAACCGATTCGAAATTACAACAAATAAATAATTTAGAAACCAACTCATCTACTCATCTACCCGCCAACCCATCTACCGACACAGTCATCAAAGTTGAGAATGTTTCAAAGAAATTCTGCAAATCTTTGAAAAGATCAATGATCTATGGAATGCAGGACATTTCGAGAAATATATTAGGTCTGAATTCAAAATCTGATAAACTTAAAAATAATGAATTCTGGGCTTTAAATGAAATATCTTTTGAATTAAAAAGAGGAGAAACACTTGGAATAATCGGACCAAATGGCTCCGGGAAAACAACCCTTTTAAAATTACTCAATGGAATTTTCTGGCCTGACAAGGGTAAAATTACCATTAAGGGAAGAGTGGGTGCTTTAATAGAAGTAGGAGCTGGTTTTCATCCAATGTTAACTGGAAGAGAGAATATTTATGTAAATGCTGCAATTCTTGGAATGAGGAAAAAAGAGGTGGATAAAAAATTTGATGATATTATTGAGTTCGCAGATATTGGAGACTTCATTGATTCCCCTGTAAAAAAATATTCCTCAGGAATGTTCGTAAGGCTTGGTTTTGCAATTGCTGTTCACTGTGAACCTGATATTCTTTTAATTGATGAGATATTAGCTGTTGGAGATTTATCCTTTCAAGCCAGATGTAGAAAAAAGATCCAGGAGATGAGAGAAAAAGGTATTACAATTTTTTTAGTATCCCATAATATGCACACTATAAACCATCTATGCAATAAGGCAATGACTATAAATTGTGGAAAACAAATCTTCATTGGCGAAACAGAAAGGGCGATAGATATTTATAAAGAAATTCAAATACGAAAACAAAGTATTCATATACATTCGAACAAAAAAGAAATTGAAATAGCAGACTTCAAAATTCTAAATAAAAAAGGCGTTATTCAAAATGATTTTAAAACTGGAAATTATATAAAATTTAGAATCTATTATAAAGCTAATACTACAATCCAGAACCCAGTTTTCAATATTGCCATTTATTCAAGTAAAACAGAAATAATAACTGGAATTAGAACTGATGTAGACAATATAGAAACAGGTGCTTTTTCTGGAACGGGTTATGTTGATTTAATAATTAAAAATTTTAATCTTTTACCTGATGTTTATAGAATAAATGCAACAATCTTTCATTCATGCGGATTTGAATTTTATGATAGAATAGAACAAATAAACCATTTAAGGATAATTGGCGGGCAGAATGTACACGGTAACATGTTTTTACCACACACATGGTTTTTTAATTCTGGACATAACTCGCTTGAAATTTAAAAAGGAATAGCAATGGTTAAATCAATCATTATGATTACCCTGGACTGTGCTCGACCTGATCACCTTGGTTGTTATGGATATCATGGGGTTGATACTCCAGGTATTAATAAAATAGCTAGAGAGGGATTAATTTTTCAACAGGCTATAGCTCAGGCCCCAAACACATGGGTTTCACATGCCAGTATTTTTACTGGATGCAATCCTTATAGACATGGAGTTAGATCTCCATACACCAGGCTCTCTTCAAAAGTAAAAACCATTGCTGAACTATTAAAAGATTCTGGATTTTCAACAGCTGGTTTTCCCGCACATACACTCCTTGGCACAGCACTTGGATTTAATAGAGGATTTGACCTTTATGACTTAAAAAAAGAAGATTTTATGTTTACTTCAGATTCTAAAGGACATTATTTTTACCGATCCTGGAATGATATGTGGAAAAGGGCTCAGAAATGGCTTCTACAGCAAAACAAGCCTAATTTTCTATGGCTTCATTATATGGGAATTCATGGAACTAAATCAGATGAACTAAATGTTCCAAAAGAGTTTTTAAAGAGATATTCTCCTTTAGGCCAGTATTACGATGCTAAAATTAGCTGGGCAGATAAAGAATGCATATCTTCAGTTTATTCATTTTTGAAAGATAAAAGCCTCTTAAATGATTCAATTATTGTACTTTTTTCAGATCATGGCGAAATTATTGCCGGAGGTTCTAAAGAAAATAAACTCGGTTATGTTTATCACAATAAAGAATTAATTGATAATGTTATGAAAATTTCTCTTATTATGAGATACGATAAATTTTTACCTCAAAATTACAGAGTGGAAAATCAAATACGCAGTATTGATATATTCCCAACAATATTAGATTTGGTTAAAATCCCTATCCCAAAATATATAGATGGAAGAAGCTTACTCCCTGTTATAAAAAAAAAAGAGAGCATAGAGCACACCAAATTTGCCTATATGGAAAATATTCCTCTAAAATGGATTGGGATAAGAACATCCGATTGGAAACTTATATTAACTGATAATTTAAAGAGGAAATCATTTTTAACTCAAAATAACAAAAATAGTATAAACTTAGCTGCACAATCAGCCATAAATCATATAAAACAAAATAAAAATAAGCTAAATCAATTGATATATCCAATAATTAAATCGATTTACTCAATAATAAAATTTTTTTATCATTTAATTAATATATCAAGATCAAGAAAACTTCCTGACAAAAAAGAAAAACATTTAAAAATTGATCCTATAAAAATTGAAAAAGGAATAATTGAAAATGCCAAAGTATTTGCTCTATACAATTTGAAAATCGATCCTGATGAAAAAAACGATGTATCTAAAACTAATCCTGAAATCGTTACTCATTTAAAAAATGAACTAACCAAAATGATAGAAGAGAATTTGATTAAACCTGAAAATTTAAATAAACATGAACAAGAAGAAGTTACTGAAAAACTGGAGGGCCTTGGATATTTATAAAATTATAGAACAAAAAAATATCTGAAATTTTCAATTAACATTTATTTGCTTACAAAACAATGAACATATTATTCACAACTTCAGCTGCACCTGAGAAAAGTCCTTTTTCTACAAGTGAAAAGAGACCCCCTTTGGGACTGGGCTCTCTTATATCTATTGTACGAAATATGGGGCACAATGTATTTTTTATTGATAACTATTTGAAACCATCAAATTTTATTGAACAAGGATTTTTACAAAAAAATAATATTGATTTTATATGTATATATTTAAATACAATATGTTATCAAGATTCATTAAAAATGTTTAAAGAAATTGAGGGACTGAGGAATAAAGGTTTCTGGAGAGGTAAAATAGTAGCGGGTGGTCCTCACACTTCAGTTGCATTAGAAACAATCCCAAAATTTGTTGACTTTGTTGTTCAAGGAGAGGGAGAAGCTGTAATTATTAATATATTGAATGGGAAATTCAAACAGAGAATTATAAAGAAAAATTTTGAAGATTTAGACTCTATACCATTTCAACCATGGGACATATTCTCTAAATTACCCTATGATTTTACCTGTCCATGGATGGATATTAAACCTGTATTTGTTATGAATACAAGTCGCGGATGTCCATTTGATTGTACATTTTGTTCTGTTGGTTCAATATGGGGGAAACAACATACTTATTTTAGCGCAAATAGAATAATTTCAGAAATCGAATATTTAGTAAAAAATTATGAAGCTAAAGGAATCTATTTTAGAGAGGACAACTTTACATTAAATTCGAAAAGAACTATTGAATTTTGTGAAAGATTGATAAAAAAAAATATTAAAATCTCATGGGCATGTGAAACACGAGTGGATAATTTATCTGAAGAGCTAATCAAATTAATGAGTGAATCTGGCTGTAAAGCATTCTACTTTGGAGTTGAAAGTGGTAGTCAAAGAATACTTGATTTTCTAAATAAAAAAATTACAGTAGAACAGATTGAAAATGCTATCAACTGGAGTAAGAAATATAATATAAGAACATATTGTAGCCTCATCTCCGGTGTTCCTGGCGAAACATATAAAGACTATTTATTAACAAAAAGATTAATGCACAAACTAAAACCATATTCATGTTTTTTCAATATTTTTGTTGGAATACCTGATAGTAGTTTATATAAATATGTTATTAAAAATAATTTATATGAACATATTGATGATAATGGTCTGGTTTATCTTTCAGGATTTGATGTTAAAACACGGTTTTTTTACAGAATGAACAGTAAAAGTTTTATTGATTTTGATTTTAAAAAAAGAACTAGATATGACAGAATACTTTTATTCATATTGTTTTTCATAAAAATAAAATCTTTTATAAAAAAAGTATTAATCAAAATTTTACCTGACACTATAATAAAAAAAACAAAGAAAATCTATAATTAAAATATATGCAAACCCCAAATCCTAAAGTTACTGTTTTAATGCCAGTTTATAATTGCGAGAGTTTTCTCAAAGAAGCTATTAATAGTATTCTGGATCAAACTTTTACAGACTTCGAATTTATAATCATTAATGATGGTTCTACAGACACAACAAAAAATATTATAAATTCCTATAATGATATAAGAATTAAAATCGTAAATAATAAGAAAAATATTGGACTTACAAAATCTTTAAATAA
>JAUXFB010000211.1 GCA_030620255.1 Candidatus Aminicenantota bacterium
AAACTTGAATTTAATTTGAAATAGTTTTATATTTTTATATGGAGTGAAATGAAAACAACATTTGATCCTCAAATAATTTATGAAGTATTTGACAAATATGGGTTTCCAGTTTTAAGAATCGATAATTTTGATAAGGGAACTTTTGCTAAGATACGAACAGAACTAAAAAAATCATTGAATAGAAATTATAAAATGTTTATAATATGAATTAAAAAATTTAAAGGAGATACAAATGGAAAAGAGAGTTTTTGATATTATTATACTAAACGGGAGGCCAGCTGCTGGTAAATCGGAAATCATAGATTATTTAAAAAAAACACCAATAAAAGAGCGTATTGATCGTTTTCATATTGGTGAATTTCATGAAATAGATGATTTTACATTTTTATGGGAACAGTTTGAAGATGATGATATTATGGAAGAAATGGGGCTGCCCCGCATAATATCCAATAGAGAATTTGAATATAAAGGTAAAACATATCCAGGTTATGTTTTTAAAGAAAAATGGTACTGGAACTTTCTAATAAAAAAAATAAACCTGAACTATTCAAAAATCATTCGTGACAACCCGGATTATCATAAGGGAAATAAAACCGTGTTCATTGAATTTGCCAGAGGATCTGAACACAGCGGATTCAAGTCTGCATATAATTACCTGTCAGATCAGATCCTGAAGCAGGCTGTAAGCCTTTATATCAATGTTACATGGGAGGAGTCCCTCAGGAAAAACAGGAGAAGATTTAACCCTGACAAACCTGATTCAGTACTCGAACACGGACTGGAAGACATAAAAATGGAAAAACTCTATAAAGAGTCTGACTGGGAAGAATTTTCCAGTTCAAACTCTGATTTTCTGAAAGTCAAAGAATATAATGTTCCTTATGGGATTTTCGAAAATATGCCTGAAAAAACTGACAAGCCCGAAATTATGGGTGCTCTACTGGAAGATGTATTGGACAAGTTATGGAAAATATATTTAGGTAAGTAAAATGCTGCACGAAAAAGGGTATAAATTAAGAAGAATAATCAACTGGTTTCCAATGGGTTTGACATACGCACTTTTGTATATGGGAAGGTATAACCTAACTGTATCAAAGAATGCTCTTGGTGACCTGATGAGTAAAGAGGATTTTGGATGGATATTCGGTTTTGGTGCTGTAGTTTATGCATTCTCATTTCTTATTAATGGTCCAATTGTTGACAGAATTGGTGGTAAGAAAGGTATCTTAATAGCAGCAATCGGTGCTGGAGTAATGAACCTGTGTATGGGGCTGTATCTGAAACACGTGTTAAGCCTTCCAGATCCTTCCGGAGCGCCTCTGAAACTTGTTTTCACATTCCTCTACGGTGCAAACATGTACTTTCAAAGCTATGGTGCAGTATCAATTGTAAAGGTAAATGCACACTGGTTCCATGTTAATGAGCGTGGAGTTTTTTCCGGAATATTTGGAGTAATGATATCATCAGGCATCTTTCTTGCATTTGATGTTTCCAGCAGAATCCTAAATTCTGGTCTTGTTAAAGGTCAAGGTCATAATGGTGGTGATGCTTTATGGTGGGTTTTCATGGTGCCTGCTTTATTTCTTTTTGTTTTATTTTCAATTGAGACATTTCTTCTGAAGGACAGACCTGGCCTCGCTGGTTTCAAAGACTTTGATACAGGAGATGCATCGAGCGGAGAAGACATTGAAAAACCTGTACCAGCATTGATTATGCTTAAAAAGATCCTGACAAACCCGATTATTCTTACAATTGCAGGGGTAGAATTCTGTACAGGTGTTCTACGCAACGGCGTAATGCACTGGTTCCCAATTTATGCAAAAGAACAAATAAGCGCAGGGATCTCATCCGGCTGGTCATTTACACTCAATAACTGGGGATTGATACTGATGATAGCCGGAATTCTTGGCGGTAATATTGCAGGAATTGTGAGTGACAAACTTTTCCAGTCCAGGAGAGCTCCATCAGCTGGTTTCCTTTACGGGACCCTAGGAATAAGTGTAATTGGAATGTCTTTTTTTCTTAAGAATGGTTGGTTCCTGGGCGCACTGGCATTTCTTATGTCAATATGCGTTATAGGAACACACGGATTACTATCTGGAACTGCTACAATGGATTTTGGCGGGAGAAAAGGCGCAGCCACAGCAGTTGGTATAATTGATGGATTCGTATACCTTGGAACAGCTGTTCAATCCTTTTCCCTTGGATGGATAACAACCAGAAACTGGTCATGGTGGCCATTATTCCTTTTACCTTTTAGCATAATAGGTTTTATCTTACTTTTAAAAATATGGAATGCAAAACCTGGAAAGAGCACTCATTAGAGATAAATGTGAAAAATAAAGGAGTAGAGAAAATGAATATTAGAAAAAAAGATTTAGAAAAATGGGCAGATTATCTTTTAAACCATTCTCTTAATGGTATTAAACCGGAAGATATTATTATGATAAAGGGGGAACACATAACATGGCCACTGATGTCGATTTTACAGGATAAGATATTCAGAGCGGGAGCAATTGCTGACATCAATTTAGTAGCTCCTGATAATAACAGAGGTCAAGTCTGGGGAGCTTCAATTGCAAAATATGGAAATAAAGAGCAAATCAAAAGAGTTCCAGAATGGCATAAAAAAAGATATGAATCAATGACCAAATATATTGAAATATTAGGGGCTGAAGATCCACAGCTTTTTTCCAACCTCCCGGAAGAGACCTCAGCAGCAATTATGAAAGTAGATGAACAATATAAAAATATAAGATTAACCAAACCCTGGGTATTAACACTTTTTCCCACCAAAGCTTTTGCAGATTTAGAAGGTATGTCTCTTGAAGAATACACAGATATAATTGTGAAAACATCAATCATAGATCCAGCCATGTTGGAACAGGTTGAAGAACCTATTTATCAATTGATGAAAAAAACCAGAATAATTACAATTCAAACAGAACACCCTGAAACAAGAAAAATTCTCGAACTAAAATTGAATATTTCAGGTAGAAATAGTATAAAATGTACAGGCAAAAGGAATTTCCCTGATGGAGAAGTTTTCACAAGCCCGGATGCCAATTCAGTTGAGGGTGAAATATTTGTTGACCTTCCAGTATTCAATAATGGTGTTACTATACAGGGGATTTACTTGAAAATCGAAAAGGGAGTAATTACAGACTATAAAGCAAAAAAAGAATTTAATACCTTAAAAAAGGTAATTGAAACAGATGAAGGATCTCATCGATTAGGTGAGGTTGCTCTTGGAATGAATAAAGGACTACAAAAAGCTTTAAAGCACCCTCTGTTTGTTGAAAAAGTGGGAGGAACCCTGCATATTGCCATTGGTGCAAGTTATCCGGAAGCTTATGTTTCTGACCCGAATTCTTTAGAGGGTAAAAAAATAATTGAAGATCTGTTTAAAAAGGGAATACTTAACAAATCCTCTCAACATGTAGATATTGTTGTTGATTTTCGTAAAGGGGGTGCTGGAAGATCAGTTTATTTTGACAATACGAAATTAGAAATAAAAGATAATATCTGGGTTGCTCCAAACTCTTAAATGGCTATGTGTTATCAAGATTATATCAGCCTTTTCCCTTTGTAAAGAACTTAAGGGCAAAAGAACATATTGATAATATAATGCACTAATGAAAAAAATAGTAAATAACATTAATATTCCAAGCTTAATATTCTTGTTATTTTTAATATTACCATTAAATGGAGAACAAAAAAAACCTGATAATGATGAAAAGAAAAAAAATCCTAAAATAAAAAAAGCTCCTTCATATAGACAAAATACAGATCCAAAGCATTCGGTTTTTGGAGCACCAAAATCTCCGGAATGGAAATTTCAATTGGCT
>JAUXFB010000053.1 GCA_030620255.1 Candidatus Aminicenantota bacterium
AGACATTTTTTTTAATTTTCCTCTTTCTATAAAAGGTAATTTGTCTCTTGCAAAATTCATTGTCCCTGGTATGACTATTTTACAATTATTTTACCCGGATACTCCAAAAACACAAAACTATATTCAATTAGAAAAGGATGAAACACTTTTTATTAATTACACAGATGTTCCGGCACTTGGTAAATTAGAACGTTACATTATTAAAAACTTTTGGAGGGCAGGTTTTATTGCTATGCCTTTTTTGGTGCAATACCCGTCTCCTGGTAATAGTATTCATTATGCGGGCACTATCCCTATGAATAAAAATAGTACCCATTATTTTGTGAATAAATACTGTTGTCTTAATAGAACTCATAATGTTTACCTTATTGATGGATCTGTATTCCCTGTATTACCTGCAAAGAATTTGACTTTTACTTTAATGGCTAATGCTATGCGTGTAGCTCGATTTATTAGGAATATAATTTAAGAAAAATAATGAAAATTTTTATTATTGGTATTAATAGTTTTATTGGCTCTTGTTTTGCTAAGTATTTAAAAGAGCGGGATATTGAAATTTTTGGAAGCTCACGTTCTTCAGAGCCTAAGGAAGAGTTGAAGCCTGTTGTTAGTTCCTATTTTCGGCTATATTTGAATGATGAGTTTGATTCTAAAATTTTTTCCAATATAGATGTTATTATTTATTGTGCACATTCACATAAAAATAAAAATAACATTAAGTTAAATATTGATGGGACAAAAAAATGGTATTATGCAGCCAGAAAAGAGAGTGTAGATAAACATTTCTTTCTTACAAGTTATTCAGCAAAAGAGAATAGTTTGTCAGAATATGCTCTTATTAAATATGAATTGGAGACTTTTTTTCTTAAAGAAAAGCAATTTGTTATCAGACCAGGCTTGGTCCTTGGAAATGGTGGTTTGTTTTTGAGAATGAAGAAAATGATTAAAAGCTATCCATTTTTACCACTTTTAGATGGAGGCAATTATAAAGTTCCAATAATTTCAATTTGGGCTTTATGTGAAACTCTTTATAATATTATAAAAGATCCAAAATCCATGACATACAATATTTTTCAAAAAAAAATGGTTACAATGAAAGAACTTTTTCAGGAGATTAGGTTGCAATTGCATTCAAAATGTTTTTTTATTCCTATTAATTCAATTTTGCCTCTGATTTTTCTGAAAAGCCTGGAATTTTTCAAAATCCCATTTTCAATTAAAAGTTCTAATATTATTGCATTAAAAGAGAATCAGGAATTATTTGTAAAATCTTCTTTGGATGAAATCAAAGTTTGTGATATATCATTAAGAGAAATAATTCAACGTCTTATTGAACATAGAGAATAAACGATATATAATCATATTTTTTATTATTTTATTAAGGTTTAGTTTTAAATGAACTAGAAAATGGAATATTTATTGACTGATAAAAGAAAAAAGTTTCAGATTTTATTAATTTGCCTGATAATCATTTCAGGGATTATTTTAAGAGCCCTTTTCCTTGTTGCTGATCCACCCTCTAATTTATCTATAAGTGGTGCTTTAATAGGTGATGCTGGTCAGCATTCTTATGGTGCCAGGAATAAAATCCTTTTTAATGAATGGAGTTTTGATGATTGGAAACCATATATAGGAACACCTCTGGTTGATGTCCCAATTAATTATATTGTATATAAAATTTTTGGAATAAATTTTTATTCTCAAAGAATGATTCCTCTTTTTTTTAGTTCCTTTGCTTTACTTTTTTTCTGTTTTGTGATTTATAAATACTTAGGTCCATTAATCTGTTTGATATCTTCCATTTTTATTTCATTTAGTTACCCGATTATCATTTTTTCGAAAGTTGGGAACCGTTATTTTCCTATGATCTTTTTTTTCATAATTTCATTGTATTTTTTTATTAAAGGAGCGAGTAAAAAAAAGGTATTTCTCTTTATTCTCAGTGCCTTATTTATGTTTTTTTCTTATCTTTCACAAAATCATATTATTTATTTATTATCATTGTTTTTTGTATTAGGAATTATATGGCTTATTGAAAAAAAGATACTTTTTCGTCATTTTATTGCTTATTGGGCATCAATTTTTGTTTTTATGACAAGCTGGTATTTATTCCTTTTCTTACCAAATAAACATTTTTTTGATTTTTTTATTGACCATAATAAATTGGTTCGAAACATAGTTTCTTTAAAACAATTATTTAATAATATATTATCAACACCTTTTTTGATTCAATTTAGAAGTGATCCCATTATACTTATAGTTTCATCTATTGCCATCTCATTGTATGTTTACCTAAGATTAACCAAACCCAAAGATATACCACTATTTGTGGAAGCAAGTGTTTTTTGGTTACTAATTGGTGCTGCTTTTCATTCGATTTGGGGATATAGGCCAACTCGTTTTTATTTAATATTAATTTTCCCCGCCACATTGTTAGCAGGTTGGATTCTAAGTTATTTATGGAAAAATAGATTTAAAATGAAAATTGCGCCTTGTATTATATCTTTAATTTCAATTGTTATGAGTTTGATTTTTTTTGGAATTTTGAAATATATCAAATTTTTAAAATTTACTCTATTTTCTAATAAAGTTTATTTTTATATTTTTGTTTTATTGCTATTATTTGCAGTTTTTTTGTTAATTTTATTTAAGCAAAAGAGAAGGATTGTTTTAAGGTCATTAATTATTTTGTTTTTAGTTACCTCTTTTGGATTGAATATATATTATTTTTCTGTATGGTCAAAAAACCGTGAGCATAAGATGGTTAATATTTCAAATGCTTTATCAAAGTCAATTCCAAAATCTAATATTGCTGGAAACTGGGGCTCAATTCTTTCAACTGGCACACCTCATAAAACCCATTTGTTGTCCGGTGAAATGGGGGTTAATTGGAGAAAGAATTTTTTAAAGGAATACAATATTAAATATCTATTATTGACTAAAGGACGATTTGCCAATGAGCTAAGAGAATACATAAATTATTTTAAAAAAGAGATATCTGAAGCAAAAAGAATAGCTATATTTAAAATATATAATTCTGAAGTTTATTTTCTTTCCTTAAATAATATAGCAAATCATAAAAATAGATTTGAGTTTGAATCATTAAAAAGGAATTATGGAACTGTTGTGTATGATCCATTAGCCTCGTCAAACCTGGTTTTAAGATTTGAAAAAAAACATTTAAAAAATCCTATTGTACTTAATATTGAAAATGGTTCTCTGGCTAAGGGTGATTATATATTGAATATTTCTGGAAAAGGGGATTTTAAAGGATTTATTGTTTTTAAGCAAGAAGGAAGGATTATTAACAAAAGATTTTTAAAATTTAAAAGTAATAAATTTGAGAGTAGGAGAATGTCAACTCTTCCTATTAAAGATAATTTAGAGATATTTATAAAAGTATTGAGAGCAAGAGGAGATATCTTTTTAGATTATATTGATTTTATACCTATTCCTTTTTGAAATCATAAAGCAAAGATAAGAAAGCTAAAATTATTTATAGGTAACCTAAGGTTTTAAGACTTTTTAGTTCTTTTTTAGATAAAGGTTCCTTTTTTTTTCTTTCTTTTTTATTGTTATTTTTTTTTAGATAACCATAGGTTTTGAAGTAAAGTGAGTATTTCTTGCTTAGTTCATTTCCAATATTCTGATTGTTTATGTATATGTTCCTTGTTTCGTAAGGGTCAATATAGATATTATATAAATGGTGTTTCTTTAGGTTTAATTGTTTAGATAATTTAGGAAACACACGTATATAATGGTTACTATTCATAATAACACTATATGTTCCCTGTCCATATATAAATAAAGTTCTATTTATACGAGCATGGAGTAGGTCTTTGCCCTGTATTGGATAAGGGATTTTTATGTTTAATAACTTTAAAATAGTTGGATAAATATCCATGATACTTACTGGAGTTTTAATCATTCTATGATTCTTTTTAGGTATATGTAGAATAAGAGGAACTCTGGATGCAGCATTGAAAGTCAAGGGTCCATGATTAAAATAAAAATTTTTTTCTCCCAAGTCTTCTCCATGATCAGACGTGATGATGAAAATCGTGTTTTTATTGTATTTCATTTTAAAGTAAAGACGGATGATTTTTCCAATTTCTGAATCTACATATTTTACAGCACCATCATAGAGTGAAATGTAATATCCTTCATCGTAAATTGATTTTTCTTTGATAATTTTTCTCATAGCACCTATGATTTTTTTTCTAACTTTAAGGATATTTCTACCTTTTGGTCTTTCTTCTATAAATGATTCTGGGGGGATATAGGGTGTGTGAGGTTCAATGTAGTTTGCCCAGATGAAGAAAGGGTGTTTTGGTCTGTTTTTTAAAAAAGATAATATCTTTTGTGTAATAAATGGTGTAGATTGTGTCTTTTCCTCAATCTTATCCCAGACTCCAATATATTTATCAAAGCCCTGGTTGAAGAAAAATTTTTTTGAAAGGTTTGCATTAGCTACTACTGCGTAATTGTAATAACCATTTGATTTCAGTACTTCAGCAAGAGTCTCATATTTTTTTTTTAGATATCCTCTGTTGGGTTTTGTTTTGTGTATGAATGGGTGAAGCCCGGTCATCATAGATGCAAATGAAGCAGAAGTTTTTGGTATTGGGCAATATGCGTATTCAAAAAAGAGTGACTTTTTAGCGAAAGTATCAATGTTGGGGGATGTCATATACTTATATTTATAGCAATGTAAATGATCCGCTCTTAATGTGTCTATGGATATTAAGATAATATTATATTCTTCTTGTTTGGGTTTGTTGGTTCCAATACAACTTGTTAAAAGCAATAATGTTGCAAGAACTATAATTATAAATCTAAAATTTATTTTTTCTTCCATATTTTAATTATATATACGATATAAGTTTAAATCAACTCAAAGTGTTTAAAAATATGTTGAGTTTAGATTTTATAAAAAGGGTACAAAAATTTTATTTTTAGTGTTTTGCTCGGAACTCAAAGTATTTCCATTGACTCCATGGTGTAGTTACCTGTTTTTTTGGGCTTATTCTCTTTATACCTCTAACATGCCATCTTGCCCTTCGATCTGCAGAAAAATTGTAATGTAAATAAGTATTTCTTGTTAATAGATTGCCTTTTCTGTATTTTATAGGGAGCCATTTATTTTGCCTGGGGTGAAAAACCTCAATTTGAACCTGGTAGTAACGGTAATTAGGATTGGTGCTGTGTAGCCATTTAAAGGTCATATTACGTGGGTAATTTCTAAAAACAGTATTATTTTTAGGCTCTATTAAAACAGGACAAAATTTAGGTTTTATTTGCTTTACATAAGGTTGAGTTGATCCTATATATTTTGCATAATGCCATATTGATTCGTATAAAACTTTTATATTTTGCTGTATTGCTTTTACTTTCCAGCGAAAATTTAAAGTACCATAATAATTAATCTGGATATAATTGTTTGTTATATTTGGTTTAATTATATCAGCAATCCATTTTCCATCTTTGAACTTATCAATATAAAGTGTAAAGTTATTTACATTAATTGGTTTTAACCATTTAAAATCGATTAGTATTGGAGATTTGTTGAATTGCCATTGATTTGGTGGGGAAATCAATTTTATTTGTTTTGGTTTTGCATATCTTTCATAAATGATTTTCTTTTTGGGTTGAGAATAACCCCCTATAACTAATAAAAATGCAAAAAAGATAAATAATATTTTTTTCATTGTAAAGCCTCCTGGTTTATAAATAACATTTGAAAAAAAAAAAGCAAGCATTTTATTGTGAAAGATTCAGATGATTATATATATATTGATATATTAAAATGAAAATATTACGAATGTTAAGCAAATAAAGTAATAAGAAATAATCAGTTTATGCTTTTTTTGAAAAGTAATCTTTCTATATATGAGCTTGAACTGTTCTCAATATAGCTCTCATGCCCTTCTGAATCAACAGCAGTTATAGCATATCCAAAGCTGTCCTTATTTGATTCATTTAAGCCTCTGTCTAAGAAAACAAAAGTGTTTGATACAACAGTATTGCGATATTCAAATATTGCCTGACCTTTAATTTTTCTATATATATTATATTTAACTATCTCTATTCCATGTTCTGCATTATATGGGTTTGGATCCCAGGTGATTGTATTTAAGTATTCCCTAAAAAACAGATTCCTGTTTAATTTAGATTCAACTTTGATATTAAGGGGGGAATGAACTCTATAAACTTCTATTAAATTTGATGTTGTAGAGCTTATAGAGTAATTATCGTAAACAGTGAGAAATACTGCATAATATCCTGGTTCAGTATATGTGTGAGATATTGTTTTTCCTGAACCAGTCGAATCATCGCCAAATTCCCAATAATAATTTTTTATAGTTCCATCAGGGTCGTATGATTTGGAAGCATTAAAGTTAATAGTCAATGGTGCAACTCCTTTATTGCGGTCCATATCAAATTTAGCAACTGGTGGTTCTGATACATAGACATAGTTATATTCAGAAGCAGTTAGTCCTGAGTCGTCTGTAATTGTAAGAGTTGCTTTGTATGATCCTTTTTTTGAATAAGTGTGATCAATTTTCATCTGGTCACCTGTTTGGCCATCACCAAAGTTCCAGATGTAACTGACTATATCTCCGTCAGGATCATAACTTCCAGTTGCGTCAAAATTTACTTTTAATGGGGGTGCTCCAAATTTTGGTGAATAATTAAATACTGCTATAGGAGATTCTGAGCTTATTCCTCCTTGTCCACTTTCAACACACGTATAAAAAATATCTGCACGGTCAGTTTCTTCATTATATACATCGTACCATACAATATGAACATAACCTTTATTATCTGGTTTGATTACAGGTGTTTTGCAATTTGTGCCATTAGATACTAGTTGTGGTGTATTCCAATTTCCATTGATATCTGAGCTTGCATAGAAAACATTATTATGATCTTTGTATCTCTGTCGCCATGCTCCATGCAGTGTGTCATCATTATCAATGTCAATGGAAACAAAATTTCTTTGATGATAAGCAGAGTTTACAGCCTTTTTTTTACCCCAAACACCATTGGTTCGCTTTATATAATAAACATCTCCTGAGACTTGTGAATGCAACACATGAACATTTCCCACTGAATCAGCTGTTATACTGGGCCAATGTCCAGAAGAGACCTGTACAGGTGAACTCCAACTTCCCCCTGACCTCTGAGAGTATAAAAGCTTCCAATTCATTTCATGGCCATCCATCCATAAAGCATATTGTTTCAGGTTTCTTACATAAAGTGCTCCGTGAATAGAGATTGTACCGGAGGTTTTTGAAGCATTAATAGGAGAGCTCCATCTACTTGTTTTCCAGGCATGATAGGTATCATTATTACCTCTTGCGCTCGAAATATCATGTCCCCATATTACATGAATGGTATTATTAGAGTCAATTCCAATTCTTGGCCATGTTGAATTCCATGCACTGGTGTAGACCTTTTCCCTGCCTGACCATTTACCATTACTATAATGTGCATAATAAATTTCACGGTTTGCCCGGGCTGTTCCTTCCATCCATGTCATATGAATTGTATTATTAGAATCTTTTGCCAATTGAGGCCATTGAGAATGCATTGAAGTATTATATATAACCTTTTTTGAACTCCATGA
>JAUXFB010000037.1 GCA_030620255.1 Candidatus Aminicenantota bacterium
ACTCAGATATTGTTGGGAAATCTCTTGGAGAGATCTCAAAACTCTATTCCCTTAGCAATGTGAGAATAGTGGTTATTGAAAGAGGGGTCAAGGCCCATATACCGAGGGGGGATTTTATAGTTAAAGAGAATGACAAGTTTTTTGTTGTTTCAGACAGGAAACACCTTAAAGATATATTTAAAATGACCGGATATAACGGAGGAGAAAAAACCAAGAATATCATGATTCACGGCAAGGGAAAGCTGGTTGAAACAATAGGACTCAAGCTTGAAAACAGAGGAGGGTTCAATATAAAGATCATTACTGAGGATGAAAACCGGGCTGAACATTTTTCCGAGACTCTTACCAATAGTTTGATAGTTCACTGTGAAGCTACAGATATAAATATTCTTGCAGCTGAAGGTATAATTGAGATGGATTTTTTTCTTGCTCTAACCGAAAATGATGAGACAAATATTGTAACCTCTCTACTCGCTAACCATTTAAAAGTAAACAAAACGATCACAAGGATCGAAAAGACAGATTATATCCCGATAACCAAAACCATTGGCCTATCCAGATGTGTCAATAGCTCGATCTCCACATCAAACGCGATAATGAGATTTGTCAAACATGGTAAGGTACTTTCCTCTTCAACCCTGAAAGGAACTAATGTGGTAATGATAACATTCCAGGTGTCAACGGATTCAAAATACGTTGATATTCCACTTTATGAACTACAGGAAAAGATTCCAAAAGACTCAATAATCGGAGTTATTTACCGGGACTCAAAACCTATTGTGCCCTCTGGAAGCGATATTATAAAACCTGGAGACGAAATCACAGTTTTTTCTGAAAAAACCTTCCTCAGCAAGGTTGAAAAGATGTTCGGATAGAACTCCGTATGCTTAAAACCCTAAATATCAGTTCAGTCTTCCACATTTTAGGATACTTGATTCTACTTATAGGAATAATGCAATTACTGCCTCTGGGAATATCCTTACTCTATAAAGACAGCAGTTCAACAGGCATAATAATATCAATTGTATTAAGTATTCTGTCTGGACTATTAATAATCAGGTTTACAAAAAAAGAGAGTGAGTTAAGCCTCAGAGACGGTTTTTTAGTAGTAGGACTGGCATGGCTTTTTATGGCCCTCTACGGGGCATTACCTTATTTTTTCAGTGGAAGCATAACCTCTTTTACCGATTCTTTTTTTGAATCAATGTCCGGTTTTACAACAACCGGAGCTTCTATCCTGACAGACATAGAAGCTATGCCCAAAGGTCTGTTGTTCTGGAGGGCATTTACCCAATGGATAGGGGGAATGGGAATTATAGTTTTATCTCTTGCTATACTACCTATGCTTGGAATCGGAGGTATGCAGTTGTTCAAAGCAGAAGTTCCGGGGCCTACTGCAGACAAACTAACCCCGAGGGTTAAAAACACCGCAAAAATATTGTGGATCGTATACTTTGGAATTACCTTTGTTGAGGTGGTTTTTCTGTTATTTGGAGGGATGGGCCTTTTTGATGCTACCTGTCACTCCTTTGCTAATATGGCAACAGGCGGTTTCAGTACAAAAAATGCTTCGATAAAAGCTTTTAATTCATCATATATCGATATTGTTATAACAACATTTATGTTTATAGCCGGTGCAAATTTTGCACTACATTACAAATTTTTAGTAGGAAAGTTCAACTCCTACTGGAAGGATTTTGAATTTAAGACCTATCTCTTTATTTCTCTGGGGGTCACTTTTATAATAACTTTCAGCAATCATCTGTCCGGAATTTTCTCCTCAGTTTTTGAATCTTTGAAATATGGGATATTTCAGACAATATCAATTGGAACAACAACCGGATTCGTAACGTCAGATTATGAGAAATGGACATCACTCTCTCAGATACTTATTTTCCTGCTTATGTTTATAGGTGGTTCTGCCGGAAGTACCGGAGGCGGAATGAAAGTAATAAGACTTATAGTAATAATTAAACACGGTATTATCGAGTTAAAGAAGATGCTGCATCCCAATGCTGTAATTCCTTTGAAAGTAGGCAAACGCATCATACCAAAAGAGATTACCTATTCAATAATTGGTTTCTTCCTGCTTTATATTGGCCTTTTTGTTTTCATATCGATATTTATGACCATTTTAGGACTGGATATTTTAACAGCAGCAGGTGCCTCGGCATCCTGCCTTGGAAACATAGGTCCTGGCCTCGGCAATGTTGGGCCCACACACAACTTTGCTTTCATTCCTGACATCGGAAAATGGGTTCTCTCATTAAGCATGATGGTGGGAAGGCTTGAGATTTATACCATTCTGATAATCTTAACCGGAGGATTCTGGCGGAATAGGTGAGGATTATATATGAATAATAAAACCAGTGATTTAAAAAAGTTTTACAAAAAGAATTTGGATCATTTAAATTCAGTTTACCTTACTTTTAAGGATAAAAATATTTCTGATTATCTGCATAAGATCCAGAATTCTATTGAAAAAAGAATATTTACAGTAAGGCGATTCAGAGATTATTTATATGATATTTACTATTATCCTGATAAGAACTATGAAATGGCAAATAAATCTATAGATAGGAGAGCTCTGGGAAACAAGGTAGGTTTAGTTCTTTCCGGTGGTGGTGCAAGAGGAATATCACATCTTGGAGTTTTAAAAATATTGGAAAAATATGATATAAAACCTGCATTTATTATTGGAACTTCTGTTGGATCTGTTGTTGGTGCAATGTACAGCGCAGGGGTTTTTGCTGATGAGATGTTTGATATTTACAAGAAAGAGAAGGAGATGTTTTCCAAACTGTCCCATTATAAATATTTTACTCAGAAAAAGAAAACTGAAACATTGAGGGCAATTTTAAAAAAGTATCTTCCTGTAAAAAATCTGGAAGATACAAAAATACCATTCTTTATAAATGCAACTGATGTAAAGCATTGTGAAAGGATAATTTTTTCAACCGGGTCTCTTGTAGACCTTATTCTGGCTTCATCAGCAATTCCTTTTTTATTTGAACCAATAACTTATGAGGATTATATTCTTGTGGATGGTGGAGTAAATGATAATTATTGTGTGGATGTAGCAAGGATTATTAATAAAAATAATTTTTCAAATGAATTGAAAATAATTATTTCTGATGTTTCTGCAGCAACTGATATTACATCATCTATAACTACTCCAAATTTTCTTTTAAATCTATCAAAGGAATTTACTGAAACTATTAAACTTATTGGCTGGGAGAAATATCCTGTACGTGATAAAAAGGATGCTCTTTCCATTATAAATAATCTTCTTTTCCTGCTTAAAAAAAGAGGAGGACTTGCTCCTGATGTAATAGAGAATGAGTTTATTATAACACCTCTGCTTGAGAAAATGAACGTATTTGATTTCAAAAAATATATCTGGGCTTATGAAAAAGGGGTTGAAACAGCCCAAATGGTATTAAAGTAAAAAATTATAAAAGGGTTCTCATTTTTTATAATTAATTCAAATATTTTTATTTATATTTTTATTGACATATGAGTGAAAATATATTATATAATATTATTAACAATGAAAATCATTTTCATTAAGGAGGTAAAAATGCCAAGAGGTGATAGAACTGGTCCAAGAGGTTTTGGCCCAGGAACAGGTAGAAGAATGGGTTATTGTTATGGTTATGATAGCCCGGGTTATTTAAGAGGATTTGGTAGAGGAATGGGGTTTGGATTTGGTAGAGGAATGGGACGTGGATTTGGTGGAGGTTATGGATTTGACCCTTTTGTAGATTATGGTTATGGTGCTCCTCAAACTTATGATTATAGTCCAGATCAGGAAAAAGAATATTTGAAAAACCAGGTATCAGAAATGGAAAAGACAATTGAGAGTTTGAAAAAGAGAATGAGTGAAATTGATAAAAAAAAGTGAAGTTAATAAAAAAGAAGGAAATATTATAGAGGTATTTGAAGCGGAGCTTATTGACGATAAAGCAGTTGAATTAAAAAAAACTGATTTAAGCCAGAGAGAAAAGCCTGAATCTTCGGCTTATACTTTTGGAAAAATTGTAGGTTATGTAGGATCCTTTTTGCTTGGAATGTTAAGAAATAAAAATACTTTTGGATCAAATGAAAGAATAGAAGGAAGGGGTATGAGAAGAGGAAACAAAGGGAAAAGAAGAGGGAGGAATAGGTAAATTATGTCAGATGTAAGAGGAAAAGGAATGGGACCAGCTGGAACCTGTGTTTGTTTGAAATGTGGTTATTCTATTTCAAAAAGACGGGGGGTTCCCTGCTTGGATGAAAAATGTCCTAAGTGTGGAGCTGCATTAGTTCGTAAAGGTGGCGACCATTATTTTAATGCAAATAAAACAAAAAATAGGAGAACAGAATGAAAGCATTTATTCCTGTTGAAAAAAATGAGGGGATTGATTCAAAGCTCGATAATAGGTTTGCAAGAGCCGGTTATTTTGTAGTTTATGATATGGAATCGGATAAAATTTTATCTATTGAAGAAAATAGATTCAAAAATGGAGCTCATGGTGTTGGCATAGAAACTGGCAATTATGTGATTAAGAGTGGTTGTAAGCTGGCAATAGGACCAAGACTTGGCCCCAAAGCAGAGAATATTTTAAGAGCTGGGAATGTAGAGTTTTATATTGCTGAAAACTGTACAGTAAAAGAGGCAATTGAAAGATATAGAGCAAAATCATAAATATAATAGCATAAAGAAATAATGTTTATTGCAGTTGCTTCGGGAAAAGGGGGTACAGGGAAAACTATTGTATCTACTTCTCTTGCACTTGTTGCTAAAAATTGTACTTATATTGACCTGGATGTTGAGGAACCGAATGGTTATGTCTTATTAAAACCTGAAATTGAAAAAGAGATCCCTTTTAATTTGAGAGTTCCGAAAATTGATGAACAAGTTTGTACATTTTGTGGAAAATGTGCTGATGCGTGTGTTTATAATGCTCTCTCAATTATTCCTCATTTAAAAAAGACTCTCTTTTATCCAGATCTATGTCATTCCTGTGGCCATTGTACATATGTATGCCCTGTTAATGGAGCAATAGAAGAAGTTAACAGGGAAATAGGAAAAATAAGATCAGGAAGATCAGGAGTGGTCAAGTTTATTGAGGGGAGAATAGATGTTGGTGTGATTTCAGGAGTTCCAATAATTAGCTGGATTGTAAATAATTATATAGATTCTAATGAAATAAATATTGTAGACTCATCACCAGGAACATCATGTCCTGTGGTTGAAAGTGTAAAGAAGAGTGATTATATTTTACTTGTTACTGAACCCACACCATTTGGTTTGAGTGATTTAAAGTTAACTGTTGAAATTGCTAAGGATATGGGTAAAAAAGTAGGCATAATTGTAAATAAGGATACTGGTATAAAAATTATTGATGTTTATGCAAAAGAGGTTAATGTTCCAATTTTACTGAAAATTCCCTATTCTATTGAGATTCAAAAATCATATTCAAAGGGGATTCCATTGATAGAAGCTATGCCAGAAATGAAAGTAAAATTCGTTGAATTAATTGACAAAATTTTATGTGAAAATGAAAAAAACTAAAGAAATTGTCATTTTAAGTGGCAAAGGTGGAACTGGGAAAACAACCATAGCTGCATCTCTTGCAGAGCTAATTCATGATAAAATAATTGTAGACTCTGATGTTGATGCAGCTAATATGTATTTATTAATGGAACCGGAAAATATTATAGAAACTGAGTTTAAAGGAAAATCTGTTGCAAGTATAAACACTTCAATCTGTACATCCTGCAATCTCTGTAAAGAGTTATGTAGGTTTAATGCAATTGAGGTTATTAACGGTGATTATGTTGTAGAAGATATTTCATGTGATGGGTGCAGGTTATGCCAGACTGCATGCCCTGTTGATGCTATTGAAATGGTTGAACAGGTTGTTGGCAAATGGATTTTTGCAAACACCAGGTTTGGAGATTTTGTTTATGCAAGATTAAATCCAGGAGCAGAAAATTCAGGTACTCTTGTAACAATGGTTAAACATCAGTCAAAAATAATTGCAAAAGAAAAAAATATCAGTACAATTTTAATTGATGGCCCACCTGGGATTGGTTGCCCTGTTATAGCATCACTTTCTGGGAGTGATTATGTTCTTGTTGTAACAGAACCAAGTTTTTCAGGAATAAGTGATCTTAAAAGGATACTTGAATTAACAGAACATTTCAGAATAAAAACCGGTATTATTGTAAATAAATTTGATATAAATATAGAAAACACTGAGAAAATTGAAAAATTTGCTCAAGAAAATAAAATAGAAGTTCTTGCAAGGATTCCGCACAGTTATTGTATTATTGAAGAAATTTCAAAAATGAATATTCCTTCTATTAATTGTGAAGAATTAAAAAAACCTGTTATAGAGATATATAATAAGATAAAAGCTTATTTTGAAGATGAAATGGCTAATTAATTCCCTGAATCTATTGATAAGGAATTGAAAAAAAGATAAAATAACTAAAAGGAGGCTAATATGAAGATTGCAATTGCAACAGATGGAACCCAAGTAGCAAACCATTTTGGTAGATGTCAATCTTATACTATAGTGGAAATTGAAAATAAAAAGATTCTAAAAAGAAGTATAATTGACAATCCTGGTCATGAACCGGGATTTTTACCTAAATTTTTAAGTGAAAAAGGAGTAAATTGTATTCTCGCAGGTGGAATGGGACCAAAAGCTATAACTCTTTTCGAAGAAAAAAATGTTGAGCCCATAGTAGGTGTTCATGGTAGCATTGATAAGGTTATTGAGGATTTTTTAAATAACAATATTAAAGTTGGAGATAGCAAATGTAGTCATGAAATACGGGGGTCCAAACGTAATTAGTTCCATTAACTATGAAAAGGAGAAAAGCTCTTAATTGGGAGAGTATTTTAAAGAAAAGAGGATATAGGATAACACATCCAAGAAGAGAAATATTAAATATCCTTGAAACTATTAATGGGCATCCAAATGCGAGGGAGGTTTTCTTACAACTCAGTAAAAAACACCCTGAAATAGGGTTAACTACTATTTACAGAACTCTTGAACTTTTTGTGAGACTGGAAATATTAAACAGGTGCGAATTTGGTGATAGACAGAATAGATATGAAATTGTTCCGGAAAAAAGTGAACATCACAATCATTTAATTTGTGATAAGTGTGGGAAGGTTATTGAGTATAGGGATTTAATAGATGAAGAGACAAGACTTGTAAGAAAACTTGAGAATAGTTTAACAAAAAAGTATTATTTTAAAATAATAAATCATGAACTGAAATTTTATGGATATTGCAAAAAATGTCTCAAATCCATTAACACAGATAATCTTTAACATACAATATAATTGGGTTAAGTCTTTCATTTTAGCATATTTTTTTAACAATTTTCTGGTGTTTTTAACTTAAAGCAATTCGTGAATTTGAGTTTTTTGTTTGTTTTAAGTAAAATATCAAATGAGAGAAAATTTGGTTATTATACTTGCTGGTGGTACAGGTAGCCGTTTATGTGATGAAACTCCAAAGCAGTTTCTGAAAATTGCAGATAAATCAATTATTGAGAGCACAATTGAAAAATTTGAGTTTCTTCATATGATTGATCATATTTTTATTGTTACAAACCCTGAATATTATGACCAAACATTAGAAATAATTAATATAAGAGATTTTAAAAAGGTTAAAAAAGTATTAAAAGGTGGAAAAACAAGACAGGAATCTTCGAGCATTGGGGTTTTTTCAGCAGGAAATGATTATAGAAATGTATTGATTCATGATGTAGTCAGGCCTTTTGTTTCAAAGGAAATTATTGAGAATGTTTTGAAAAAGCTTGATATATATTCTGCAGTTAATGTTGCAATTCCTTCAAATGACACAATTATAGAAATTGATGAGAAAAATCTTATTAAAAAAATTCCAGATAGAAAGTTTTTAAGAAGAGTTCAAACTCCTCAGGCATTTAAACTTAGTTTAATTCAAAAAGCTCATAAATTGGCTATTGAGAATAATATAGAAAATGCAACAGATGATTGTTACCTTGTTCTAAAATTCAAATTGTCTGATATTTATGTAATAAATGGAAGTGAATTTAATATAAAAATCACATATCCTATGGATATTAATATAGCAAAGGAGATTATAAAGAACAAGAAAAAAAGGGTTTAATGAAACTCCTCTGGTATATAAGTAATATTTATGCCAATTCGGGATATTCAGACGAAGCGAGAGTTTTTGTTGATGAGTTAATTAACAGAAAAATTGATGTAAAAATCATTGGAAGGAATAATAAAAAATGCTCTGAAAAGTACATTTTTCAGAAAGAGAACAATCCAGATATACCTATTATTTTTCATACATATAGACATGGAGATTATGAAATATGTAGGGGTCAATATTCAATTGTAAGAACAATGCTTGAGGTATCGAAGATTCCACAGGCATGGGTTTATAAGTTAAATAAAATGGATGAGGTTTG
>JAUXFB010000012.1 GCA_030620255.1 Candidatus Aminicenantota bacterium
ATTGATATTGGCAATATTAATTCGGTTAAAATAACAGAGGCAGTTCCAAACGCAGAATCAGGAAAGGATTTAGATGAAAATGATTATCCGAATTTCTTCAATACAGATGTAATAACTGCAAATAATGGAATTATAATAATTACCTTGAGACAAAGTCCTGTTTTTATTGAGGAAACCAAAGCAATTAAAGGAAGGAGATAAAAATGAGAAGGAAATTTTCTTTTACAATAGCAATTATTACGGGTGCTTTGTTTCTTACAGGTTGGCAATTTTATAGAAATGTGGAAGGACAGAAAAACAAACTCTCTCAGGTTAAGATTGCAATTGTTTACCAATATATAATGGATAATATACCTCCGGAGAGAAGTCTTGATGATGTATCTAAAATTCTTGATGAGACTAAAACTGATTTTATTTTGAGAGCTGCATTTAAATGGTATGCTATGCCAGAGAGTTTCTATGAGAAATTTGGAGAAGCTGTAAAAGTAATCAATGCTAAGAATCCCAAAATCATAATCTGTGGGAGTTTTGGGGCTCAGTTTATAGATAAAAGAGGAGAATACGACCCTATGAAAAAGCAAGTTTTGAGCAAGGTTGAAGTCGAAGAAATGTCAATTGATTTATCAAAGTATCCGGAGTGGAATCTCACTCAAGAGCAGATAGAAAAGTTCTGGGAGATAGCCCCGATTCCAGAACATGAAAAGGGGTACTTTCCAGATGTAACAAATAAAGATTTCCAAGAGTTGGCTATAAATATTGCTAAAAGACAAATAAATGAAGGAGCTGATGCTATATGGATAGATGGACTTTATAGAGAACCGATGGTATTGGTACAAGTTACTGGTAATCCAGAGCACTTAGCTGTAAAAGAATCCTTTGAAGGAGCATCAAAGATTGTTGAGGAAATAAAAAAATATGCAGAAGATAAAGGAAGAAATGTTTATGTTGGTACATGGGTTAGCGCTGCATTTTTCCATTTTCCACCACCAAAATTTGATTTTCTTACATTTTCTCCCTATACGGATGAGGTTTTGGACATGGAATTCAAGGGAAAGGGGTGGGATATGGTAAAATCAAAAGTTAAAGAGAAGTTTGGGGAAATACCTATATTTGTGTATCTTGATTATGGAATGCCTGACAATACACCTTTAGCAGTCTTTAGTCAGAAATTAAGTCCGAATGAGCAGAGAGGTTTTCTTAGAATGACAGACGATTTTTCTTATGAGAAAGGAATGAATTTTGCTTATCCATTGCACGGATTCTATATGGGAGAGAATGCGAAAATCCTATCATTCGGTAAATATCCAATCTACGACTCATTAGCTCCAGAATTTCAAACTTATGAAACAATTAAAGAGCTTGCTCTCAAGAAGAAAAAAAAGAGAGGCGAGGGAAGGAGATGAAGAAATGAATCGAAAAAAATCTCTATTAATAGTAATAACTTTTGTTATGGTAATGATTATATTTAATTTGATGTTAAGCGAAACACTCTCAGGCTCTATTAAAACGATTAAAAAAGAATCGTCACAGGATTATGAAAATTCTCCTTTTGGGTTTCATCCGGCTTTACCTTATGAAGATGCAAACTATATTGGCATTAAATGGACACGTGGCGGGAGTGCTCCTTATGTATTTTGGTCATTGGTAGATCCCAATATGACTGGGGATCCTGGCAAATTTCAATGGAAAGGGGAAGCAATAGATTCGGATGGCAACAAGAAAAGGTTTAACTATGACAATCTTATACTGGCAAATGAGGCAGGATTATATTTGCTCCATAATATTGATATTCAACCCCGCCATCATCAAGACGGTTATGAAAAACCCGGATCATGGCTTCCGTTAGATGAAAAGGCTTACCGGACTTTTGTGAGGGAAACCGTGAAGAGATATTCCTTTATCCGTTATTGGCAGATTGGAAATGAACCGGCAGAAAACCCGAGAAAATCGGATTATGGAAAATTCCTTTTAATATCATATGAAGCTGTAAAGGAGGGTAATCCTGAAGCAAAGGTACTTATAGGCGGGGTTGCCGGGATGAGTATGCCCCATACAATCACTGAATATATATCTAATTTTAATGATCGTTTTCTTCCGCTCCTGGAAGATGTGGCAGTGCAAAACAAAAGAACATTTGATATTTTTGATTACCATTGGTATGGTAATGCAACAGGTGATTATAAGATAAGCAAGGATATTTACAACTATATTTTACAAAAAATCAACGAACTGAGAATCCCGACTCCTGAGGAATACTGGATAACAGAGATGGGAACTTATAGTGGAGACCCCAGCCCTATAGTATTAAATAACAAATTAATGAAGGATTGGCTTTATCAGAGTGAAAAGCAACAGGCAATAGATCTGGTGAAAAGAAATGTGTGTCCACTTTCTTTTGGAGTCGAGAAAATTTTTATGGCTTTTGGCCTTACGGAAGGATTTAAGCATGATAACGGTTACTTTGACCACACAGGCTTGATCTATGACGGGCATGACTCAAACGACCTTGGGCAGGGTATCAGGAAGCTTGGTTACTATACTTACAAACTAATGACGGAAAAATTAGAAGACCCTGATTGGGATAATATACAAACAATCCAAGAATTAGATGATATTTACATTTACAAATTCACGAAAAATGGCGAGCCAATCTGGGTTGCATGGTGGGATTATTTTGACGATACAGGAAACAGTAAAAAAATTACTATTGATATTGGCAATATTAATTCGGTTAAAATAACAGAGGCAGTTCCAAACGCAGAATCAGGAAAGGATTTAGATGAAAATGATTATCCGAATTTCTTCAATACAGAGACAAAAGCAGCGAACAATGGCGAAATTACGATAACTGTTGGGAAAAGTCCTGTTTTCATCGAAGAAATAGAAAGTAAACAGATAAGACCCAGGAGGTAGCTTTTTATCAAAAAAGAAGAAAAATTGGAAGATAATTTGTAATGTAATGAGTAGTGTATAAGAATTAGAATCCTGTCCTATTATACTTTTATCAGAGTAACTCACACCAATTATTTTTTCCTTGACATATATAGTGTGTTCTGATACAATAAACACTATAAGATTAAGAAAGGAAGTATGGAGGGGAGAATGAGGAATAGAAAGTTTCTTTTAATAATTGTACCAATCATATTTGTTTGTGTTGTGTTGTTTGCTGCTTTATGTGATATTTCATCTGATAATTATAATTATTTAGAAAAAATTAACTATCTTCAAACCAAATTGGATAAAGCTGATAAAGAGTTGGAAATATCAAGAAAGGTATTGAATAGGGTTGATATATTAAGATATCAGGATGAAGTTATTAGAAAAAAATATCCTGTTTTTGCAAAAATTGTTGAAACTGTATATACAAAAAGTAAAGAATACAATTTTGATCCGAATTTAATTATGGGATTAATCCAAATTGAGAGCAATTTTAAGCCTGACGCAATTTCATCTCGTGGAGCATATGGATTGATGCAGGTAAATTATACTGTGTGGAAAAATGAGCTCAAAATAGATCCAAAGCGAATTTTTGAAATAGATTACAATATAGAATTGGGTCTAAAAATACTTAAACAGTATTATGAAATTGCATGTGGTGATATATTGAAAACTTTGCATTTATATAATAATGGTTTTTTATATAATAATGAAAAATATAAGTATAAAGTAATAAATACTGTGTTTTTTTAATTTCTCAATAAAGTGATAATCCTAATTCTGGGGAAAGGATCTGGAATTAAGGAGTAAAATATGAAAACAATTGCCTTAATCACAGATTTTGGAAATAGAGATTACTTTGTTGGTGTGCTAAAGGGAGTAATTAAAAAGATCAATCCTGAAGTAGAAATATTAGATATTTCTAATGATATACCATCTTACAATATTTTATCAGCATCCTTTGTTATTGAAAAAAGTTTCATGTATTTTCCAGCTGAAACAATTTTTTTAGTTGTTGTAGATCCTGGTGTTGGAAGTGAAAGGAAGATTCTTTTTGTTACATATAATAATTATTATTTTATTGCACCTGATAATGGTGTGTTAACCCCAATTTTATGCAAAAAGGATAAGATTGTAAGAATTATTGATAATAAAAGATATTTTTTAATTAATGGTTATTCAACTTTTGAAGCAAGGGATAAGATGGCACCTGTTGCTGCATATATTTCAGCAGGAGTTGATATTGAAGAGATAACAACAAAAACCTCAGAGTATGTATTAAACTCAGACTATTTTCCAAAAAAATCATCAGATATAATTGAAGGCAGAATTGTTTATATAGATAAATTTGGGAACATTATAACAAATATTACAAAAGATCTTCTTTTTGATGCTCAGAAAGAATCAGGATTTTCAAAATTTATGTTAGAAATAGACAGAAGGGAGATTAAAACATTTAAAAGGTCCTATTCCGATGGCTTTGAAGAACCATTTATGCTTATAGGCAGTCATGGTAATCTTGAGATTGCAATGAATAAAAACTCTGCAGCCAATAGTATTAATGCAAATTTAAATCAAAAATTTGTCATTAAATTCTATTTATAATTTTTTCAAGCCCAAAACTTAACAGTCAAAATTAATAACTTCTCCCTTTTTACTTTTTTTTTGCAGATCTGTTCTCAAGGGTTTCGATCACACCTGTACCTACACTATCACCCCAGACATTTACAGTAGTCCTGAAACGGTCAAGGAGCCAGTCAACAGTAAGTATAAGCCCTATCCCTTCAATGGGCAGATTGACAGCTTTTAAAACTATTACCATTGTAACAAGGCCCGCTTCGGGAATCCCTGCCGCCCCTATTGCAGCCAGTGTAGCCGTCAGAAAGATTACGACCTGTTCGGCAGGCCCCAGGCTGATCCCGTAAACTTGGGCGATAAACATTGCAGCCACTGCTTCGTAAAGGGCTGTCCCGTCCATATTTATTGTTGCACCTATGGGGAGGACAAAACCCGCTGTTCTCTTTGATATCCCGTTCTGTTCTTCGACCGCATTTAATGTCAGGGGAAGGGTTGCGGAACTTGAAGCTGTTGAAAATGCATTCAACAGTGGAGCACCGACACCGACAAGAAATTTGACCGGGTCTCTTTTTCCGACAAACCAGAGGATCATCGGGAGAACGATCACTCCATGGATCAGCAATCCTAAAACTACCGTAAAACTGTAGATACCCACAGCTGCCACTTCCGGAAGGAATTCTTTGAACCCTCCGGCATTCCCGATCCGGGCAGAGATAATCCCGAATATACCAAAAGGAGCGACAACCATTATCCAGTCTACTATTTTCATTACAGCCTCATTCAGTCCGGAAATAATTTCAATTGTTTTTTCTCCTTTATCGCCGATCACAGTTAGTGCAGAACCAAAAAGCAGAGCAAAGAAAATTAACGGCAGAATGTCCATCCGCTGCATTGCATTAAAAATATTTCTGGGTATAAGACCCTCTCTTCCCTCTTTCTTATTCCCGGAAATTACATCTTTTATCGTATTAACAATACTTTGATCCTTTTTTCCGAGGATCCTGTCAGATATCGGGAGGGTAATTTCTATCCCTCTCCCTTTGGGTTCGGGTTGTACTTCAGCAGACACAACCATTTTATCTTTTATATGAACCGCAAACTCAGATCCATTCTTCCTTTTAAGATAGATCACATTCTCCGAATCAATACTCTCCCATGACTTTACACGGATCCTGCCGGGAGAAACATCACTTAGTTCACCACGTAGATTCTGATCAAGAAGAACAAGGATATATTTATCCCCGTATTCAGTCTTTTTCAGTTTATCTCCCGTAATAATTACACTGTTCACATCTGAAGGATCTATCCGGTAGGAAAGTTCCGGCATCTTCTCTCCGGGTGTTACCCCCTTCCCGGGTTTTACAAGGTTAACAAGGACAAGACCAACCAGAACAGCAAGGCCGGTTGTGGCAAAATAGTAAAGAATCGTTCTCTTACCTATGCCTCCTATCTTTCTTATGTCTCCAAGATTCGTGATTCCGACAATTATGGACAGTATAACGAGGGGGACAACGATCATCATCAGAAGGTTCAGGAAGATCTCGCCCAGGATCGAAAACTGTTTTGCAACTGAGGGTAGAAATCCCCCGGTTAAAAAACCTATTATAATTGCTGCTACAATTCCGTAAAGTATTTTTTTATGGGAAGAATTTTTATTTGTCATTAAGAAATTTTATAATAAACAACAAATAAAGTAAAAATACTGTATAGGTTGCATACATATGAGACTCAGGAAATAATTTTATCACATTGAAATATTAAAGAAATTATGATTGATTGTCAAGGGTATCAATCTGTTTTTGAAAAATGCTTGGGGTCAGGTCTTGTTTCTTGCACACATACAATAGTTGAATAGTTTATTGGTTGAATGGTTGATTAGTTAAATAGTATTTCCTTTATCAGTTTAAGTATAAGCTTAAGTTTGAGTTTAAGTATGAGTTTGGCTTAGGCTTAATCTTAACCTTATTCGAGCTTTGAGATTCTGCTTTCTCTTACACATGCACATGAACTTGCACTTCCACTTGGTTTAGTAGTCTTTTTTAACTCAAAACTCAAAATTAATAACTTCTCCCTTTTTACTCTAAGATATTTTCTAATTCTTTTTTTAATAGAGGGACAATTTTAAACAGGTCTCCTACAATTCCATAATCTGCTTTTTTGAATATAGGCGCTTCTGAGTCTTTATTTATTGCTACTATTACTTTAGATGTTTTCATTCCAGCAAAATGTTGAATAGCACCTGGAACACCGCATGCAATATAGAGCTTTGGGTTCACAACCTTTCCTGTTTGCCCTACTTGCATATCTGATGTTGCAAATCCTGCATCAACAGCTGCACGAGATGCTCCAACTCCTGCATTTAGAAGTTGGGCAATGTCTTCGAGAATTTTGAAATTCTCTTTTTCCTTCATTCCTCTTCCACCAGATACTATTATATCAGCTTCAGTTAAATCGATTTTTTTTAAATCACTTTTAATAATATCAACTATTTTGGTTTTTAATTCTTTTTTATTCAACTCTTTTGTAATAATTTCCGGGTTCTCTTCTGAACCAAATGCTTGAACAGGAAAGACATTTGGTCTAATTGTATACATTTTAAATTCGTTTTCTACCCTGTATTTTGCAAGTAATCTTCCAGCAAAAACGGGCTTTGTTATTGAATTATTTTTAAAATCTATTTCAATACAATCATTTACTAAGCTGGCATCTATTTTAGCAGCAATTCTTGGGAACAGGTCCTTACCCTGTGCTGAACAAATTCCTATAAAGTCATTTAAATTATAATCTTTTATTATATTTGCAATTGTATCTGAATAATAATCAGGCTGATAAGTTAGATCTTGATCTTTTATTTGAATAATATTCTTTATTCCCTTTAATTCATCTAAATGTTGATCTAAATTGTTTGTAAATATTATAACATATACATCTTTCTCACTTCTTTTTGCAAGACTGATTGCTTCTTTGTTTGATTTTTTTAATTTATCTTCTTTTAATTCTACGTAAATTCCTATATTTGCCATTATACTCTCCTATAATACTTTAACTTCGTCTTTTAAAACTCTTACAAGTTCTTTAACTGCGTTTTCAATTTCACCCTCAATAATTTTACCTTGAGGCTTTTCAGCAGGAGCAAATAATTTTTCAATAATAATTTTATTATCTATTTCTTCAATTTCTAAATCCTGTAAAGACAACTTCTTGATTGGAATTTTTTTGGCTTTCATCATGCCCATAAGTGAGGGATATCTTGGAGTATTTAGACCTTTTGCTGCTCCAATCACACATGGAGTTGTCATTTCTATTTTCTCTTTTTCTCCTCCATCAATTTCTCTTTCAACAAATACTTTTTCAGATTCATACTTAAATAGAGTCACATTTGTAGCAACAGGTATCCCAAGATATTCAGCAATGTAAATATGGGTGAGAAATGCGTCATCATCAATTGCTTGTTTACCAATGAAGATTAAGTTGTAATCACCTTCCTGTTTAATGGCATAAGCAATGGCTCTTGCAATTGTTTTATTGTCTATATGTTCTTCTGTTTCAATGTGGATTGCATTTTCAGCTCCCATTGCGAGTCCACTTCTCAAAGCACTTTCACATCTCTTTGGTCCAAGTGTAATCAATGTTACATTTGACTCAGGGGTTTTCTCTTTTACTTTTAAGGCCTCTTCAATTGCATATTCATCGTAAGGACTTATGATCCATTTAATATTATTTTCATTTATGGTTTTTCCATCTTTTACAGAAAGGGTTGCTTCTGTATCAGGAACCTGTTTAATGCATACAAAAATATTCATCAAAGTCTCCTTTTTTTAAATGAATTGGATAAATTAATTTCAAAAGGAACTTATATATCCTAAAAAAGTTAAAATGTCAAATTGTTTTTTTTGTGATATAATTACAAAAAAAATGGAAATAAAAATAGGTATTATTGTTCAGAGATATGGACTTGAGATAAATGGGGGCGCTGAGTATCATGCAAGATTAATAGCTGAAAAGATATCCAAATATTTTGAAGTAGAGGTATTTACTTCAACTGCTCTTGATTATATTACATGGAAGCATTATTATCCAGAGGCACAGGAGATAATTAACTATGTTAAAGTAAATAGATTTAAGGTTAAAAGGGAGAGGGAACCTGAGAAATTTGGAATAATTCAACACAATGTTTTTAATAATGAGCACACATTTGAAGATGAAATAGAATGGCTTGAACAAGAGGGCCCTTATCTACCGAATTTAATAGATGAGTTGAAAATTAGAGAGGATGAGTTTGATTTTTATATTTTCTTTTCATATAGATATTATCACTCTTATTATGGAATAAAGAGATTTAGAAAAAAATCAATTCTTGTACCTACAGCTGAACATGATGAGGTTCTTTATTTAAGGCTTTTTAAGGAGTTATTTAACTTACCTGGAGCTATTATATATAATTCATATGAGGAAAAGGAAATAATTAATAGAGTTTCTGGCAATTATGAACTTCTTGGAGATGTTGTTGGTGTTGGTTCTGAAATTGCTGAAAATTTCTTTCCTGAATATTTTAGAGAGAAATTTAAAATAAGAGGTGATTATTTTGTATATATAGGGAGACTTGATGAAAATAAAGGTGTGCCTGAATTACTATCCTTTTTTATGAAATTGATAGAAGAGAAGAAAATAGATTTTACTCTTGTGTTAATCGGTAAGTCATTAATAGAGATTCCAGATCATCCAAAAATTCAATATATTGGTTTTTTAGAGGACAAAGAAAAATTTGATGCTTTAAAAGGCTCTGAGTTTCTTATAATACCCTCACAATTTGAATCTTTATCAATGGTTTCTTTAGAGGCATGGGCAATTGGCAAACCTGTTGTTGCAAATGGAAGAACAGAGGTCTTAAATGGCCAGTGTAGAAGAAGTAATGCTGGTTTGTGGTACACTAATTATAATGAATTTAAAGAGATTATTTTACTTTTGTACAAGAATGATGAGTTAAAAAGAAAAATGGGAATAAATGGTAAGATTTTTTTTGAAAAAAATTATTCATGGAAAGTTATTGAAAATAAATATTTAAGAATTTTGAATAAACTTAAAAAATTTGAATTTTAATTTTACAAAAAAGAGGCTTGTGTAGAATATGGATGATTTTAGAAAAAATATCAGATTAAGCTCTGTATTTGCATTTTCAATATTTTTATTTTCGTTATTGCTATACCTTAATCTTTCTTATATGGGAGTTTCTGATAAAAATATTGAGAGTGTTATTTTAAAAAATTTTAAGACCACTATTATTTCATGTACTTTAAAAATACTTTTGGTATATTTGTTGTTGGGTATTTTGATTGGTTTTTTCTCAATATTATTAAAAATAAGGAAAACCAGAAACATATTGCTCTTTAATATTTTTTTCTGGTTAATTTTTTGGATTAGGGGAATTAAATTGTTTCCTCAATTATATAAAGGGGAACTTTATCTAAAAGGGACTTTTTTAAAATATTTTCAGATGTTTATTACTGATTATATTCCTCTTTTTGTGATTTATTTATTGTTTGTTTTGGTGATATTGGCAATATCTATTAAAAAGAAAAGAATACTCTTTTCCATTGTAATAATTTTATTTTCATTGATTTTTATTGTCAAGTTTAAGGTATCTCCAGTAAAATCTGAAAATAACACAAAACCCAATGTACTTATTTTTGCAACGGATTCTTTAAGACCTAAAAGTATTTCTTATAATGGTTATTTTAGAAAAACTCCAAATATAGATAAATTATTTTCTAAAGGAGTAAATTTTTTAAATGCAAAAGTATCTTTAGCTCGAACTCTGTCCTCATGGACTTCTGTTTTGACCTCAACTTTACCTCCAGATCATAGAATTAGACATATGTTTCCAACAAAAAAGAAATTAAAAAGTAGTATAAAAATTAAAAATATAGTTTCTGTTTTAAATAAAAATAATTATAGTACATCTATTGTAAGTGATTTTGCTGGTGATATTTTTGCAAGAGTGGATTATGGCTTTAAAAAAGTAAAGGCTCCACATCTTGCAGTTCAAAATTTTATTAAAGGAGCAAGTCTTGGAATCCATTATTTTCTACTTGGATTTTTATTAAATAGAACGGGTAGAGATGTATTTCCTGAGATGTGGGGCATGCCATTATATGAAGATCCTTACTATGTAACTGAACACACAAAAAAATATATAAAAGAATCAATTAAAGAGAATAAACCCTTTTTTGTATTGGCTTTCAGCTCAAATAACCATTTTCCATATTCAACAAAGTATCCATATTATGATTTTTATACAAATAAGAAATATTTTAAGGTACATAAATATTGTAAAGATGATATGATGAAGACCTATTCAGGTTATTATGTTCCTGAAGATGATAAAAAGCAGATAATTGGTTTATATGATAATGCAACGAAGTTATTTGATGATAATTTGGGAGAGATATTGAAATTTATAAAAAAATGCGATGTTGATAAAAATACCATTGTAATTGTTATGTCTGACCATGGAGAGAATTTGTATGAAGACGGGTATGGGGCGGGGCATGGAGATCATCTTCGTGGTGAATATTCAAATAGTATGACTTTTGGAATTTATAATCCTTTTGAAAGTTATAATGGATTAAGAGTAAGTAAGACTGTGAGAGAAATTGACATTGCACCTACTATTCTTGATTTGATTGGGATTGATATCCCTAAAACTTTTGGGGGAAAGTCTTTACTTCCAGTTATGCAAGGAGAAAAATTTGAAGGTTATCCTGTTTATATGGAAACTGGATTATGGTATTCAACATCAACACCGTATATAAATGACAGAATAAGGATTTATTATCCCGGGATAAAGGAAATATTAGATTTTGATAGGGGAACAGGAGATATTATTATAAAAAACAAATATGAAAAAAAGGTAATTGGAGCTAAATACAGGGCATTTCAGGTTAATGAAAAAAAGTATATTTATATGCCGGGAAATGGAAAATATAAGGAAGAGTATTATATAAATGAAAAGTTAATTAATAAAGATGATATTAAAGACAAAGGTTTTTTAAATTATAAACAAAAGATGGTTGATATGTTTAAATATAAATTATACATTGATAGCAATGGATTTATTAGGGAGTATGGGGTTAATTAGTAGAGTTGCAATTTAAGTATTTGAGCTTGATTCCCAAACTATTTTCTATATTTTGAGATGACTTTTGATGAGATTCCGCCTCTTGGAGTAAAATCTGCTTCAACAACCATTTCAACTGGTTTGAGCAATTTAACAAGGTGATTTAAAATTAATTTGCTCAGATCTTCGTAAAATATTCCTGTGTTTCTAAATTGAATAAAATAGTATTTTAAAGATTTGAGTTCAACTATATATTTATCCGGGACATATTTTATATAAATTGTTCCAAAGTCAGGAAGACCTGTGTTGGGGCATAAAGATGTAAATTCAGGATTTTTTATCTCTACCCATGTATTTTTCTCAGGGTTTTTATATGGGATAGCTTCTAGCATATCTGAGGAAATAAAATTTGCGCTATTTCTTATTTCCTCTAAATATTTATTGATTTCTTCAATATTCATAGCAAACTCCTTCTATTAGATTAAATCAGGTATATTATACATAATCAATTTAAATAGGTAAATAGGAAAAGTTTATATGAATAGAATAGGATTTCTCTTTGTAAGGTTGATTGGAAAGATCCCTATTGACAATTAACTTACTAATAGATGACCCCATTTATTCCATTATGGAAAAGCAAAAAAGATCATAAATATTGAGAAACAAGAATAAGAATAATGGTGTAGGGAACAGGTACACCTGTTCCGAATGAAAGCTGCCACATACGGCATTGCTAATTTTTAAGTGATAAGTATGTTTTACGAAACATTTAATTCAGTAAAAGAATTATTTGGACGGATTATTTTATCCAGCGAGTAAGCGA
>JAUXFB010000175.1 GCA_030620255.1 Candidatus Aminicenantota bacterium
GATGGTATTGCCATAGCGATTGGTCTTGTTCTTGCTTTAGATAAAGATAACCCTCATCCTCCTTTAGAACTTCTATTTACAGTAGATGAGGAAACTGGGCTAACTGGAGCTAATGCATTAGAACCTGGATTTATAGATGGTAAGATTCTAATAAATATTGATTCAGAAGATGAAGGCGTTTTTACTGTTGGATGCGCTGGTGGGATAAATACAAATTTGTCTTTACCAATGGAGTATGAAGACGTACCTTATGGATTTAAACAATTTAAAATTAAAGCTGGAGGAATGAAGGGGGGACATTCTGGGATTGATATTGGGATAGGAAAAGCAAATGCATTAAAAATTTTAGCAAGAGTACTTTATGAGATTAAAAAGAAAACAGATATAAGAATTTCAGATATTAAAGGTGGAAGTGCTCACAATGCTATACCAAGAGACACTGAAGCAATTGTTTTTCTTCTTGAAAAGGATTTCAATGAAGTGCAGAATATTATTTCTGATTGTAATAAAATCTTAATAGATGAGTATAAGTTGGTAGATCCAAACATAAAAATTTCTATTGAGGATAATGGAAAAGGGAATTACAAACAGGCTTTAACAGTTGAAAACAGTCAGAAACTTATTGAATTTATTTTTGCTATTCCTCATGGTGTTGCAGCAATGTCAAATGATGTTGAGGAGCTTATTGAGACTTCGAATAATCTTGCAAATATCAAAATTGAAGACAATACTGTGAAAGTGCTTACAAGTCAGAGAAGCTCAGTAATGTCAAGACTTTATGCTCTTACATATTCTATAGAAGCAATTGCGCGTTTAGCTGGTGGTGATGCTAAAAGTGGTGACGGGTATCCAGCCTGGCATCCGAATATGGATTCTCCTTTATTAGCCAGAAGTGTTAAATTGTATGAAAAACTTTTTAATAAAAAACCTGTTGTAGAGATTATTCATGCTGGATTAGAGTGCGGAATAATAGGAGATAAATACCCTGGAATGGATATGATTTCAATCGGACCTGATTTGAGATATCCTCATTCACCAGAAGAAAAAGTTCACATTGGAACAATAGGTAAAATTTGGGATTTTACAGTTGCTTTATTAAAAGAGCTGAAATAGTTACAATTCATTTATAAGCCGATTCATAAAGATATTTGTTGATTTTACTTTCAGTACAATATATTTCTGGGAAGATTTCTTCCCACATTTCAACATCTTCCATACATAGATATAAAGGGGTCTTATCTGATATAATGGATTGAATTTCTTGTTTTATAAACTTAAATACTTCTATTCTTATAGGCTTAAAATATCTGTATTTTCCATCATATCCTTTTATTAATTCACCTGAAAAAAGAAAAGAATCTTTAAATTTAAAAATATGCTTCCGTAAAGAGTGTGGGAATCTTAAAGTCCCCATACTCCACCATGCTATATTTTGGGGGTTTATTATTTTTGAAATTTCCTTAATAAGGTTTCTGTAATAAGTTTTCCAATTTTCTATTAAAATAATTGGATCAAAATGTATCCCGATTTTATATCCTTTTGATTGCACTTCTGCGATAGCTCTTAATCTTGAATCCAGATCTGGACTAAAGTGCTCTTCTCTTTCTATAATTATTTGTGGATTTAATGACCATGAAACTACAATATTTTTCAAAACTTTCTTATATTTCAAAATAGAATTAATATTTATAGATTTTGTTTTAAATTCAAAAATAACTTCAGGGAAATTCTCAAATATAGATAAAATTTTATTTGAATATTTTGTTTCTGTATCAAAAGCAAGGGAATCTGAAAGTTCACCAGTACCTATTCTTAAGTATTTCTGTTTTTTTGTAAATCTTAGAAGTTCTTTTTCCATATCATCAATATTTGTAAAGAATATAGGATCTTTAGTTTCTAAATAATCTTGAAGAATGCAGTATGAACAGGAGTATGGACATCCGGTGTGTAGATTTAAATTGAAATATCCACAAGAAATAGCTTCTGGAGAACATGGACAGTGCTTTATAAAAATTCCTTTCTGTTTTTCGAATTTTATCATAATATTACAAATTTATAGATTTTAATATTATGTTTTTTACATCAAAAATAGTCATTTTCTCTGGAAGATATTCAGGTTTTGTTGTGAAGAAAAAGGCATTATCATAAATGTGCATTCCTGTGAAATGCGATTTTCCCCACTCTTCATTTTTTTTTAATCCCCCCTTAAGATCAAAACCATGATTTGATAAAAGCAATATATCTGGAGCTGAATCAAGAAATCTGCTGTTATATATCTCTTCTTTAAAATAGACTTTTTTTATAATTTTTTTACCTTCTATTTTATATTCTTCAAAGAGTTTTCTTATATCTTCTTTTACTTTTTTATAGTCTTTTTTATCAAGCTTTGCTTTTGGGTATTTATTTTTCAAATGAATATAAATTCTTGAGGGGTCCAAAGCAAATGCCTTTGAATCTTCAGTTATTTCAGCAAGAGATTCGGGTTCATAAGTTTCTGTATTGAAAAATCCATATTTTCTCAATATTTGATTAATGTATATCTCTTTTTTTATAAGGCCAAACCCATGATCTGAAAGCATTATTATTTCACATTCCTCTTTAACTTTAATCTTATTATAGAAATCCCCTATAATACTATCAATTTCCTCATAATAATTTTTAAAATCATCATGAAACTTATGATTTTGATCTTCATATGCATCGTATAAAAAATGATGAAGTCTATCAGTTCCAGTTATTGTAAACATGAATAAATCCCAATTTTCATTTTTCCATAAAAAATCAGCTACATTTTTTCTTATTTTTAGAGTGTAGTGCAAATCAGAAATAAACTCTTTTTTTCTATCTTTACCTTTTGCAGCATCTATATCTACCCTGTAACCCTGATCCTCTAAAAATTTTAAATATTTTCCCGGGTAAACTGCATTCTTTAAGTCAATAGAAATAAACCCTGATATTAAGACTCCTTGAATTTCTCTTGCTGGATAGGTTGATGGAAGGTTTATTACAACTGAATTCTTTTTTTTCTTACCTATATAATCAAAAAAGGTTGGACATTTCAAATCCTTGAAATTAGGGAATTTAATGTCATAAGTTCCTTTATAAAGATCAACAAATCCAAATATACCGTGATTTCCTGAATCAGTACCTGTCATGAAGCTAGACCAGGAAACAGAAGATATCTCTGGAATGGTTGTGCTCATGCTAACGCACTTTCCAGTCTTAAAGATTTCTTTTAAATTTTGCATTGTCCCTTCTTCTATGAGTTTTTTTATCATTTCAAAAGGTACTCCATCAAGCCCTATTATTAACAATTTTTTATTTCTTTTTTTCAAAAATATTTTAACCTCCTAACTCTCAAACGAATTGTTTATATTTCAGATAAATTTTTGGCTTATTTTATTAGTTTCTGTTATTTAACAACAAGTATTTTTTTGGGACAATTAATTTACTTGAAAAACCAACATTTGTAAGCATTATCATTGCTCTTTTACAGTCTGGAAGCTCTTCAAAGAAGATACCTTCCCATCCATCGAAATCACCTTCATCTATTAGGATATGATCGCCTTTTTTAAATGTTTCCTTTTCTTTCTTTAATACAACAATCCCATTACTTTCTCTTGATTTAATATCTTCAATTTTATTATTATCAATTGTCCAGAGATAATTGCTTGATCCAAGAATTTTTTTTACACCTTTAGCAAATCTGATTTTATGATATGACTCTTCTATTGAAAATTGTGCGAAGAGATATCCATTGAATAAAGGAGTAAGAACTTTTATCTTTTTTTTACTTTTTTTTACTTTTTTTTTATATAGAGGTAAATAAACTTTTACTCCATAAAGTTTTAAGCTCTTTTCTGCAATAAATTCTTGTTTTGGTTTAACATTTACAACAAACCATGAATTGGAATTATTCATTTCCACATTAGAATTTTAAAACATTTCAAAAAAAATGTCAATTTTCCGAATTGAATCAAAAAACGAATAACTTTCCTTATTGTTGATTTACATGATCTTTATTTTTAACTATTGATCATAACGGATATATGTTATAATAAATAAAGGAGTTTTGCTTTGGCAATTAAAAATGAAAAAAAAGAAATAAGCCCATTTATTTTAAAAAATGGGATTTTTGTTGCAGGGCATCCAAGAAGTGGCACTTCTCTTGTTTGTCAATTACTTGAAAGCGCAGGAGTGAAATTTCTTTCTGATGTTAAACCCGATCAATATAATAATGAAGGTTACTTTGAGTTGTCATCAGCTAAAGAACTTGAAAAAAGGTTAATTGATGAGGCTATGACAAACGAAAACATTATTTCATTAAATAAAATA
>JAUXFB010000159.1 GCA_030620255.1 Candidatus Aminicenantota bacterium
TCTATTATCTTATGCTCTTTTTTTAAATCTTGAAGTATTTCATTTATTTTATTTAATAATGCAGAGTTTCCTTTTTTTACAGCAATTGCAGAACCCAACACATCTTCTTCTGCCTTACATTCAATATTAATTAAAGATTTATTTCTGAGTACATATGATTCAGCAACAGGCTTTTCTACAATAATAGCATCAATGTCGCCATTTTTTAGATCTGTGATTAACTCATTTATTGTTCCCTTTTCAATAAACTCTGCTCCTGATATTTTATTACGTGCGATATCTTCTTGAATAGAGCCTTTTTGAGTTCCTACTTTCTTACCTCTTAAATCAGCTATACATGTGATTTTTTCAGTATCTTCAACCCTTATAAGCATGTTCTGTATTGCCTGATAATAGACTTCAGAAAAATCAACTACTTTTTTACGCTTTTCAGTTGGGGTTAAACCAGCAATTACTATATCAACTTCTTCAGAATCAAGAGTATTAATTAATTTACTGAAAATAATATCTTTAATCTCTAACTTTACGCCTAATTTCTCAGCAATCACCTTAGCTATATCAATATCAAGTCCCACGATCTCTTCTTCTTTACTATTCAATAAATGAAACTCATATGGAGGATAATCAGCGCTTGTTCCAACTACAATTTTCCCAGCATTTTTTATTTTTTCAATTTTTGTCAACACTTTTTTTGACTTAGCATCAGATTTACTAAAAGCCAGAAAAGAAGTTAAGAATATAAAAGATACAAATATTGTAAAATAAAAAACAGTATTTTTTTTAAAGTTGTTCTTTTCTATCATTTACTCCTCCATTTATAATAAAATAAATAATACATAAGAAATATTTAAAAGTAAAGGTTTGATTGAAAAAAAATATAATTTGATTTATAAGTTCAATTATGATAACTTTACTATCTAAAATGGTTTTAAAAATTAAAACTAAAAACACCCTAAAGGAGGAGGTTTTATGAAAATCAAAGTTGTTATCATTCTTATTTTAACACTGTTTTTATCTATTTCTTGTGGGAAAAAAACAGAAAACAAAGGAATAAAACTAAAATTAGAAATTTTACCAAAAACCATAACAGATTGTTTATACACCAAGATAAACTACAGTTATAACTTTACTGAGAAATTCTCCGGTCTAAAAACAGATCATACTGTTTTTGTTCATTTATGGCGCTTAAAAAACAAAGAAATGCTTCTACAGGACGATCATATTCCAGAAATAAACACATCAAAATGGAAAAAGGGAGAAAAAGTTGAGTATTCCAGAGAGATATTTATACCTAAATTCCTTGATGAAATTGATATTGATTTTGAGGGATATGAAGAGATAAAACTAACAGTTGGATTATATGATCCAAAAAAACCTGATAAGAAAATAATTCTATATAGTAAAGCATTTAACATTCAACCTGCTTCTGTAACTGCTCCGGAAATAGTTTATTCAGAAGGTTGGAATAATATAGAAACAAATATTGAAATAAAAAACCCGGATGAAAGAAAATGGAGATGGACAACCAGAAAAGCTATATGTATTATTGAAAATCCAAAAAAGGAATCTGTTTTAATAATCAACGGTGGTGTTGACAAATCTAAATTTAAAGATCAAAAAGTTATTATAAAAATAAATGATAGAATATTAAATAAAGAGTTTGAATTTATCCCTGAAACCGCGAAGTTTAAAAGAAAGTATATTATTTCGCCTGAACAAATGGGAAATGACTATGAGTTTAAATTAACCATTGAAACAAACAAAACATTTGTACCTTCAACAATAAATCCTGATACTAATGATAATAGAGAACTTGGCATTCAAATATACTTTCTCTATTTCAGAGAAGCTATAAAATGATAAGATCGGAAATTTTAGGAACAGGCTCTTATTTACCTGAAAAGGTAGTTACAAATAAAGATTGGGAAAAAATGGTTGATACTTCAGATGAATGGATAACCACACGAACAGGAATAAAAGAGAGACATTTTGCTGCTGAAAATGAGGCAACATCTGATCTTGTTGTTGAAGCCTCAAAAAAAGCTATTGAAGATGCTAAAATCAATAAAGAGGATATTGATTTAATTATTGTAGGTACAATTTCAAGTGATAATGCATATCCTTCAACAGCGAATTGGGTACAAAAAAAATTAGGAATCAAACCAATTCCATCTTTTGATATAAGTGCAGCATGTTCCGGATTTCTATATGGATTGATAGTAGCTGACTCTTTTATTAAAATAGGAGCTGCAAAAAAAGTTTTAGTAGCAGGCGCTGAAATTATGACAAGAATTATGAACTGGGAAGATAGGAATACATGTGTACTATTTGGTGATGGTGCGGGTGCTGTTGTTTTAGGTCCAACAGATGAAGATAAAGGAATTCTATCAACATATTGGGGTGCAGACGGAAATCTGGGAGATTTATTAAAGCAACCTGCTGGCGGAAGTGCAATGCCAGCAACTCATGAAACAGTTGATAAAAAATTACATGCTGTTTATATGGAAGGCAATAAGGTTTTCAAACATGCGGTTTTGCGAATGCAAGAAGCAGCAATAAAGGCTCTTGAACTTGCAAATTTAACCGGTAATGATGTTGATCTCTATATACCTCATCAAGCAAATATAAGAATAATAGAAGCAACAATAGAAAGGGCAAAAATTCCTTTGGAAAAAACATTTATAAACATAGATAAAATCGCAAATATCTCTGCTGCAACCATACCAATAGGTCTTGACCAAGCTAAAAAAACAGGTAGAATAAAACCAGGTGATAATGTATTAATGTCAGCTTTTGGAGGAGGTTTAACCTGGGCAGGAATAGTAGTTAGATTTTAATGCAGTCATTGGTGATTAATGGCTTACCTCTATATTTGATTTATAGATAATAAAATTTTTAATAGAAAATTAATAAATCAATCAAGAGGAGGAAGAGATGAAAGAAATTATTGGCACAAGCAACCGTGGAATTGAAATCAATCTTTCAACAAAACAGGTCAAAGAATTTGAGATTTCAAATGAAGATAGAAAAATGTATTTGGGTGGTAAGGGGCTTGCTCTAAAATATCTTTATGAAAAATTAGAACCTGGAATCAATTCCTTTAATGAAAAAAACATTATTGCTTTTTTTATGGGAGTTTATATGGGAACAGGTGCACCAAATTCTGGACGTTTTGCAGGAGTAACAAAGTCGCCACTTACTGGATTAATAGTTTCATCCTCATGCGGCGGTCCATTTGGAATGGCATTTAAAACAGCTGGATATGATGCGCTCATTATCACAGGGAGATCTGAAAAACCTGTATTTATCGAAATCCACCCAAAAAACATAAGAATTAAGGATGCTTCCCATGTGTGGGGAAAAGATACGATTGAAACTCAGGATGCACTCTGTTCAGAGAAGAAGAGTGCTGCTCTTGTTATAGGTCCGGCTGGTGAAAACAAAGTTCTGTACTCTAATATTGCATCAGGACAAAGATTTTTTGGCAGAGGCGGAATGGGCGCTGTTATGGGTTCAAAAAATCTTAAAGCTATTGTTGCTTATGGCAATGAATATAAGATAGTTCCAAAAAACTTAAATATTTTTAAAAAATTAAAAACAAAAGCAACAAAACAGATAAATAAAAATAACTTTACAGCTAATCTGTACAGGAATTTTGGGACATGCACAAATGTAAATTTCTGCAATAGAGGAGGAATTTTACCAGTTTCAAATTTCAGATTTGGTAATCATAAAAAGGCATATCTAGTTTCTGGAGAACTGATGAAGGAAAAATATAATACAAAACACAGTTCTTGTGTGCCATGTACAATATTGTGTGGCCACAAAGGGACTTATAAAGATGGAGTTCATCAAATCCCAGAATACGAAACAACCGCTCTTTTTGGCCCAAACTTAGAAATATTTGATACAGATATAATCTCCTCATGGAATAACATTTGCAACAGAATGGGAATGGATACTATCTCAACTGCAGTAACACTCTCTTATATAATGGAAGCAGGAGAAAAGAAGCTCATTAATACAAAATTAAAGTTCGGTTCTCCTGAAAACATAAAAGAGACTTTGGAAGATATTGCTTTTCGCAGAGGTTCAGGAAATGATTATGCAAATGGCACACGCTGGCTCTCTGAAAAATATGGTGGCAAAGATTTCGCCATACATGTTAAAGGTTTAGAAATGGCAGCATATGACCCTCGTGGTTCATGGGGGCAAGGGTTGAGTTATGCTGTAGCTAATCGTGGTGCCTGCCATATTTCTGCATCCATTTTTTCTTCAGAAGTTTTTATGGGCTTTTTAAATCCATATACTCACAGAGCTAAAGCAAAATTTGTGAGGTTTTTTGAAAATCTCTTCTCTACTATAAATTCTCTTCACACATGCTTGTTTACATCCTTTGCTTATATTCTTGAGCCACCAGTTGTAAAATACACACCCCAGCCCCTATTATCATTTGCAATGCAGAATTTGCCTGATATTGCAATTATGCTAATGGATATCAGTATTTACAGCAAATTATTTGAAGCAATCTGTGGAATAAAGATGTCTCAGAAAAATATGATAAAAATTGGAGAGAGAATACATACACTTGAAAGGTATATGAACACAAGGGAAGGAATTTCAAAAAAAGATGATACTTTACCTGACAGATTTTTAAAAGAGAGTAGAAAGTATGAATCTAAAAACAAGAGAATCCCTCTCAATAAAATGCTAAAAAAATACTATAAAATAAGAGGTTATGATAACAATGGAATACCCAAAAAAGAGACATTGCAAAAACTTAGTATTTTAAATTAAAAAGGAGACATTTATGAGAA
>JAUXFB010000066.1 GCA_030620255.1 Candidatus Aminicenantota bacterium
ACTTATAAATTCTTTAAATTCAATTATTAAAGACAAACGAATTGTTGCAATGGTTTCTCCTGCAATTATTGGATTTCTACCAATGCCAGGAGGTGCTCTTTTTTCAGCACCTCTTGTTGATGTTTCAACAAAAAAGATGAATTTGAAACCTGAATTCAATACTTTTATAAATTTCTGGTTTAGGCATTTATGGGAGTATATATGGCCTATTTATGTTGGTCTTCTGGTTTTTCAAACATTATCTCAAATACCTTTAAAAAAGATTATTTTATTCCAATTTCCTTTTACGATTTTAAATATATTAACTGGTTTAATTGTATCTTTTATATACTTTAAAAAGCATAATATAAAACCATTATTACCTAAAGTTAATATTAGTTTTTTTAAAACAGTCAAAGATTTTATTGCAGGCGTATGGCCAGTGTTGTTAGTCATTCTTTTATTTTTTATATTTTCAATCCCATTATATATTTCATTACTGATTGTTTCTGTAATTTTAACTTTTGTTCTTCGCTTAAATGTAAAGAAAATTTCCAGTATATTGTTCTCTAAATTTATTTTAAAGAATTTAATTTTGATTGCATGTATTATGATATTCCAGAAGATAATAACGATTTCCAATATATTTACAACTCTTCAAAAAACAGATATACCTTTTGGAATGGTTATTTTTATCTCTTTTTCAATATCTTTTATAATGGGGCTTTTAACTGGTGTAAATCAGGCATTTGTTGCAATTGCCTATCCTGTTCTATTTCCTTTATTTGCCAATTTACCAAATGCGTTTTTCATTTCATTGTATATTTATGTTGTGGGCTTTGCAGGGGTTTTACTTTCACCGGTGCATCTATGCCTTGTGTTAACAAATGAATACTTTAACTCATCATTAATAAAGGTTTATAAATACCTGGCTTTTCCATGTATTACATTAATTACAGTTGCAACTGTATTGGTTTTTTTGCTTTGAACTAAAGTAGAAGAAAAGGGGGATGTAATGAGATATGCTAAAGATGAACGAGTTGTTATGACTCTGGATGCTGGTGGTACAAATCTTGTTTTTTCTTCAATAAAAGGAGAGAAAGAGATAATTGATCCAATAAGATTGGATACTCCGGGAGATAATCTGAAAATATTTTTAGAGAGAATTGTTACTGGTTTTAAAAAAGTGGAGTCAAGTTTGTCGGAAAAACCTATTGCTATTAGTTTTGCTTTTCCCGGTCCTGCTGATTATAAGAAAGGAATCATAGGTGATTTAGAAAATCTTCCTGCATTTAAAGGAGGTGTGGCTTTAGGGCCAATGCTTGAGGACAAATTTAATATGCCAGTTTTTATAAACAATGATGGAGATCTTTTTACATATGGTGAAGCTATTGCTGGCTTCCTACCTCAAATTAATAATCTTATGGAAAAGAGAGGGAGTTCTAAGAAATATCACAATCTCTTTGGTGCAACATTTGGAACAGGTTTTGGGGGAGGAATTGTTCATAATGATGAGCTTTTTTTAGGAGATAATTCCGCACAGGGTGAAATTAATAGGATGAGAAACAAGCTTCTTTCTGATTGCAGTGTTGAAGAGAGTGTTAGCATACGAGGTGTTAAGAGAGTTTATATGTATGAAGCAGGCTGTTGTGAGAAAAATTGTCCTTTACCTGAAGAAATTTATAAAATTGGGATTGGACAAGAAAAAGGGAATAAACAAGCAGCAATAAAGGCATTTGAAGACTTGGGGGTTGTGGCAGGGGATGCACTTGCAAATGCTATTACTCTTATTGATGGGCTCATTGTAATTGGAGGAGGTCTTTCAGGTGCTTATCCTCTATTTATAAATAAAATTGTTGAAGAGATGAATAAAAAGTATAAAACAATAGATGGAGCTTCTGTTGATCATCTTGAGGTTAAGGTCTTTAATTTAGAAGATGATAAAGAGAGGCCCGGATTTTTAGAGGGGGGAAAAAGAGAGATTGAAGTTCCATTTACAAAAAGAAAATTTAAATATGATTCTTTAAAAAGAATTGGAATAGGAATTACACGACTTGGAACTTTAAGAGCAGTTTCTATTGGAGCATACACATATGCTTTAAATCAACTGGATAAAAAAGGATCTTTCTATGAATGATTGTTATTTAAATGTACTTGATTTAGGTTATAGAGAATATAAAGAGACCTGGAATATTCAGAAAAAAATTTTGCAAAAAGTTAAGAATAAGAAAATAAATAATACACTAATACTGGTTGAACATAATGATGTGTTTACGTTTGGTAAAAGAGGTAAGACTGACAATTTAAAGGTAAGAGAGGAAATTCTTAAGAAGCTTGGTTTTGATATATTTGTAATTGAAAGAGGCGGTGATGTGACATATCATGGTCCCGGGCAATTGGTTATTTATCCAATTTATGACATAAAAACACATCTTGTTGGTGTAAAGAAATTTGTAATGAATATTGAAAATGTAATAGTAAAAATGTTGGATGAATTTGGAATAAAGGCTAAAGAAGATGGAAAAAAAATTGGGGTCTGGATAGGCAATGAAAAAATATCTGCTATAGGGATTGCATTTGACAGGCATGTTTCTTTTCATGGGGCTGCTCTTAATGTAAATACTGATCTTAGTAAGTTCAATTACATAGTCCCTTGTGGCCTTATTGACAAAGGTGTGACATCTATGGCTAAAATACTGGAAAGAAAAGTTTCAATAAATGATGTTAAAAGAGTATTTATTGAAAAATGGGAAGATATTTTTAATGAAAATTGTATTAAGTTTATAAATGAGGATGAAATATGAGGAGAAAACCAGAATGGCTACGAACCCATTTACCTCGGAAAAGCAGGTATTTAAATATTAAGAAAATACTAAATGAAGAAAAGCTTCATTCAGTATGTGTTGAAGCACAATGTCCTAATATTAGCAAGTGCTGGGATTCCGGAACTGCAACATTTATGATTCTTGGAGATATATGTACGAGATCCTGCAAATTTTGTGTTATTAACACAGGTAATCCAATGGGTTATATAGATAGAGGTGAACCTGCAAGGTTAAAGAATGCAGTAGAAAGAATGAAACTTGATTATGTTGTAATAACTTCAGTTGATAGAGATGATTTACTAGATAAAGGAGCTGGAATTTTTATAGAAACTGCTAAATTGTTAAGAGAATATAGAGATGATATAGTCATTGAGGTCCTTACACCTGACTTTGGAGGTGATCCATGCTTAATAGAAGGTGTTTTGAAATCAGGAATTAATGTTTTTGCCCATAATATTGAAGTTGTTAGAAGCTTATCGGATAAAATTAGAGATAACAGGGCAGATTATGATCTAAGTTTAGAAGTATTAAAAATGGCTTCAAAAAATAAAACAAACATTATTACAAAATCAGGTATAATGGTTGGAATTGGAGAGACAGAAAAAGAAGTCTTAGAGGCAATGTTAGATGTTAGAAAAAAGGGGGTAAAAATATTTACAATAGGACAATACCTTCAACCCCATAAAAATAATATTAATGTACAAAAATATATAGAGCCAGATACTTTTGAAATGTTTAGAAGAGAAGGGGAAAAAATAGGACTGATAGTTAAATCCGGTCCACTTGTTAGAAGTTCATTTGAAGCAAAACAAGCCTATTTGGAAGTTAAAAAGCAATTTTAAAATAAAACTTTTACATCTCCAGCGCCTTTCCTTATAATTTCAGGAGGATCTGTTGAGAAATCTACTATTGTTGAAGGTTTATTGGGTATAATGCCTGCATCAAGTATAAGGTTGATTTCATGTTTAAATAATTCTGCTATTTCTTCAGGATCAGTGAAAAATTCTTCTTCTCCTTTAGGTACGCTTGTGCTTAGTAATGGGCGTCCCAGCTCTTCAACTATGCAACGTGCTACTTCAGAATTGGGAATTCTTATTCCAACAGTTTTTCTTTTTTGAAGGATGTTTTTTGGTACTTCGTTAGAAGCAGGGAGTATGAAAGTATATGGTCCGGGCAGGACGCGACGCATTATTCTGAAAGCTTTGTTGCTTATATGACCCCATTTTGATATGCTTTGTAAGTCTTTACATATAAAGCTGAGAAGTTTGTTTTTTGAGACTTTTTTGATTTTGAGAATTTTTATTATAGCCTGTTTATTTAATATGTCAGCACCTAATCCATATATTGTGTCAGTGGGGTACACTATTACCCCTCCTTTTTTGAGTATTTTTACTGCATGAATTATTTGTTTTCTGTGAGGGTTATTAAAATAAACTTTTTGAATTTCAACTTTCATTGTTAATTCTCAATTTTTAAAATCTTCGTTAATTATATACTTTTGCCTCTTAAAAAAGCAAATTTTATTTTTTTTGCGTAAACCTCTTGGATTATTTTTAAAAATGCTTTAAAATTCAAATTAATAAATTTTTTGAGTTTTGAAGTAAAGTATGAAAAAAAATATAATATTCCGATGTTTTTTACTTTTTTTAGGTCTGGCTTATTTTTCAGCAGTAATTTACCCAAAAAGTACTGAGTATCCTATTATCCAATCTATGAGTTACTTTCCATATTCTGATAATACTCTATTGGAGAAAAATAATTTTTCACTTAATTTAAATCTATATTATTCAAATATTTATATGTTTAATAGAAAAAGAACAGTTGTGAATGATTTTGAAAATTTAAGCACTATATTTGAATTTAGATATGGGCTTGCAAGAGGAGTGAATATAGAAATCTTTCTTAGACATTCTGTTATCTTTGGAGGAATTATGGATAAATTTATTGAAGGTTTCCATGAATTTCTTGAATTGTCAGATAATCATAGACCTGTCTATCCAAGAAATTCCGTTCATTACAAGTTTAATGATAGTTTTTTCTACACTGATAAAAAGGGATGCTTTTCTCCGGTTATTTTATCTTTTCTGGGGCGGATTTATGAATCTCCGCATTTTTCTATTAAATCAAGGATAGCCATTGGGTTGCCATTATCTACTACTCCTGGTTTAAGTTCGGATAAACCATTTTTATCTCCAGGACTGATATTAACTTACAAAAAGGATTGGTTTTCAATTGATTTTATAAATTATTTGTCTTTCTTTAAAAAGCCTGTATGGTTAAAAGAAGAAGATATTCGCTCTTTTATTTATAAATCTGAAATCAAATTACATATGAAAAGATTTATCACAGGCTTTATTATCAGAACTTCTCCATTCAGAACGGGTGATATATCACACAATGCTTATCAATTGTATGTTGGTTTTAAAATATTTAAGAGTTTAGAGTTTATAATTTTTGAAGATTTTAGCCCCTTTGATACAACTCCTGATATAAGTTTTAATATAAGAGTAAAACTCTTTAATAAAAAATAAATGCTAAAATGAAAGACTTGACCCTATTAATAATTCCATGGGACATAAAATTACAAAAGCGAGAGGCGGTTTTGGTGGTTACCAGGGGATCTGGATTGATATTAAAAAGGGGATATTAAAAGGGGCCAGTGAATCCAGAAAAGATGGATGTGCGATCGGGTATTAAAAAAACGGGGTGATAGTATGGTTAAAATGTCGAAATTTTTTATTGTTTTATTTGTATTTCATTTTTTTGGGTTGATGGTTTTTCCCAGTGATACGCGGATAACGGATTTTAAACAACTTAAACTGGACAAAGATATGGCATCTAAATTTGCTTCCATGGCCATGCGGTGTATTGAAAAAGAATATCCCAATAAACTGTCCCATGTGATGAACAATGAAAGGGAGGTCTTAAATCCCAAAGCCCTTCATCCTGCCTTTTATGGATGTTTTGACTGGCACTCTTCTGTTCATGGTCACTGGATGCTCATCCGCCTTTTAAAACGTTTCCCCCAATTGCCCGAAGCAGGAAAAATCAGGTCAGCATTGAACCGGAACCTGTCCAGAGATAATATAAAGAGGGAAGTTGAATATATGAAACAACCCAGTAGAAAATCCTTTGAACGTATGTATGGATGGGCATGGCTGTTAAAGCTGGTTGAAGAATTGTACAACTGGGATGATCAGGATGGACGGTTATGGTTAAAGAACCTCTTGCCCCTTGAAAAGGAAATTGTCAATAGATATCTGATTTTTTTACCCAAACAGACCTATCCCATTCGTACGGGTGTTCATCCAAATACCGCCTTTGGTCTGGCCTTTGCCCTGGATTATGCACGTACTTCAAAGAATGTAAAACTGGAAAATATGATCATAAAGCGCAGTTATGATTATTTTTCAAAGGATAGCAACTGTCCTGCCAAATGGGAACCCGGAGGCGAAGATTTTTTCCCCCCCTGTTTAATGGAAGCCGATTTAATGAGGCGGGTGATGAAACCAAAAGAGTTTGCCCGGTGGTTTCATCAGTTTTTACCCCGGTTAAGAAAAAAGAAACCCAGGATGTTGCTGGAACCTGCCATTGTGACCGATCGAAGTGACGGTAAGCTGGTCCACCTGGATGGTCTCAATTTGAGTAGAGCGTGGTGTATGGTCTCTGTATCCATGACCCTTCCAGAAAATGATCGGGTTCGAGAAGTACTTATGGATTCGGCGATCAAACATGCAACGGATGCATTAAAGAATATTCACAGCGGGGAATATTCCGGTGAACACTGGCTGGCATCTTTTGCCATTTATCTCCTGACTCAGAAATAGGATATTTTATTGACAATTAACTTCTAATAGATGACGCTATTAATTATTTATTCAATATTTGGAATAGTATTATATTTCCGGTATTTTTTTATCATGTTATCAAAATCTTCCGATTCAACAGTCTTTAACAGTATTTCTGCTGATTTTTCCAGAAAGGATGGAAGAGATATTTTTTCCTCTATGGAGAAGTCGCTTAAAACATAAGGAGTAATATTACCATGAAAGGGCTTTGATATGCCTAGCCTCATCCTCTTAAAATCCCTTGTTCCGATGCTCGATTCTATAGACCTGAGTCCGTTATGACCCCCCAAACCACCACCATTTTTTAGGCTTATAAAGCCAAAGGGAAGTTCTAGCTCATCATGAATAATGAGTAATTCTTCTGGCTGTATTTTAAAAAAATCCATTGTTAAAATAACACACTCTCCACTTAAATTC
>JAUXFB010000010.1 GCA_030620255.1 Candidatus Aminicenantota bacterium
AAGATTAGAATCTAATAAAAACATTAATTTTATTGATTTGATGATAAATTTTGATAAGAATAAGGGAGAGTTTAACCTAATAAGAAGAAATGAATTGAATTATCTGATTTACATAAAAATGATAAAAAATAAAAATAAAATAGGAGTAGGAACTGTTATTTTTTCAAAATCTATTGATAAAATTGTTTATATAAAATATTTCGAAGATATTATTAATAATGAAGAAAAAGATATTTTAAATATTAGAAATTATGGATTTAAAGAATCTGCTTTTTTTAAGTTGATTGAATTAGATTCAGAAATGGATTTACTTGATATAAAGACGATTAGGGATTTAAAAGGAGAAGATAGATATTTCTTCTTATATTCAGAAAAAATTGATATCTATAAATTAGAAGGGAATAATTTAAAAAAGATATTATCAATTAAGCTAAAATGGAACAGACCTTTTTATCCAACTCTTGAGACTGAAGGAAAACTTTTGCTTTTTTATTTTAAAAAGATACTATATTTAGCTGCTGGGAATAATTTTTCGCCTGTTTCAAAATTTTTCATGTTCAATGAAAATAAGTGGGAGGAATTAACTGATTTGGATTTTATTCCGTTTAGGTTTGTTGAATTAAATGGAAATTACTATATTGCAGGGGCTAATTATGAGTATGGTATGAATTATTTTAATGGTAAAATAGTTTTAGCCCCATTTTATTCTGGAAATGTCAATTATGAATATAAGTTAGAAAAGGGAGTTCCATTGTTTTATTCCATTGATTTTTCAACAATTGAACACAGGTTGAATTCAGTTCATATAATTGATAAAAATTATAATTTTAGATTTTATTCAGCAGATTGTACAGAGCAATCAGTAGAAAAGGAGAAGCGTGGTTCATCTCTTTGTTCTATGAGTAATAAATGGCTTGTAATAACTGACTATTCTAAATTTAATGATAAACTCTTTTTTTATAAGATCGAGAGTGGTGCAAAAAGTTTAATTTATGAAACAAATGTTAATGGTGAAGTTGTTTTCATTTCTTCTGGATTTTGGAAGAAAGCAGATGGATTTTGGGTATTTGTAAAGAGAATGAAAAGGTATATGAATGAATTCAAATTACAATTCTGGAGTAAGAACAATGAGTAATTTGACAAAAATATTCGTTCTATTATTGATTGTAGTGGTTATGTTTTCAATAAAAACAAATTATGGGGGAAATATAACTATAAAATTAAATGAACCATCATCCCTTTCATTTTCAAGTTCAAATTATTCAGATTTAATTTTTTCATCTTTGAACTATGAGAATTTTTTTTATTTAAAAGATAATGGAGATATAGTAACTCATATTTTTAAAGATTATAGGTATGATAAAAGCAAAAAAACTATTTTTCTTGAATTAAAAGAAAATTTAAGTTTTTCAAATGGAGAACCAATTACTATAAAAGATGTAAAAAATTCTTTAAACTCATTTCTAAATCAAAATTTTTTATCATCAAAGAAAATGAGAAAAATAATAAAAAAAATATATGTAGAAAAAGATATAGCATATATTGAATTGTTGTATGATAATCCCGATGTTTTAACTCTTATGACTGCACCCGAACTTATTTTATTGTCAGAAAAATACCAGGTGTTTACAGGTTTGTTTTATCCTGCAGAGTGGGTGAAAAATCAGTATTTAATATTGAGACCGAATAAATTTTATTCAGGAGGAAGAACCTATATTGAATATATAAGAGTTTCCTTTTCTAAAGATTATTTTCCAGATGTTTTTTTAGCAAACCCTGGAACATTTTCAGGTTCTAGTTATAATGAATTTAAATCCGGAATTTATGAAAATATTTATATATGCTTCCCAGAGGAGAAAGTTGGCCAAAACTCAAAAATAGCTCTTTATACTTTATTGAGGCAATATTACAAATCTGTTGGTTTAACAGAGTTAAATTCTTTGACATCAGATGAAGAATCTCCAATTTCAATAAATATTAGAAAACTATCAAATAGAAGGATGAGATCAATTTTAAGATATTCGAAAATAGAATTGTATATGATTTCATCATTAAAAGAAGATGACGAGAATTTCAAAGAGTTTCTAAAGAAAAAGGGATTGGAGATTGATACTATATATGTTAGTGGGAGTAATTTACAAAATTTATTAGATAATAATCCTATAAAATATTTACTTATTCAGAAACTGTTTAAAAAGAAAACTTTATTAGAAGAAAAAATAAATAAAATTGTAAGAGAGATGAGTTTTAAAAGGTTTAATGAAAAATATTTAAAATTGATAAATGAACTGGATGAGGTTAAATTTTTGAATAATGAGGAATTATTGATTGATCAGATTTCTAAAATTATAGATAAAATCATTAATGATGGCTTCATATACCCTGTTGCTCAAAAAAGATATTCTATTTTTATAAAAAATAAAATTAAGGATATAGAAATGGATTATTATGGAAGGCCATTACTTCAAAAAGCAAGATTAGATAAATAACCCCCTGGATTTGTATTTTTAAGCCTGTCCCAGTTTTAAGGGTGGGTTAAATAGGGTTTGTGGAATTTTTAAGCCATTTTTTTTCTTCGGGATTTAAATAAGGACTAATAGTTTTAAATACTTGCTTATGATAATTATTAAGGTAATCGATTTCTCTTTTTGTTAAAAGTTCAGGCTCAATTAATCTTAAATCAATAGGGCATAAGGTTAGGTTTTCAAATCTATAAAATTCAAATTCATCTGGAGAATGTTCATTATCTTTTATTACAAATATCATATTTTCAATACGTATGCCGAACTTTTCAGCTTTATAATAACCAGGTTCATTCGAAGAGACCATTCCTATTTCTAAAGGTATGCCTCTACACCGGTAAAAAGAAATTGCAGGGGGTGCTTCGTGTACACCAAGGAATGATCCAACTCCATGTCCTGTTCCATGTCCATAATTTAATCTAACATCCCATAATGGTTTTCTTGCAATTGTATCCAATTGTTTTCCCACAGTTCCTCTTGGGAAAGGGGTTAAAGCAAGATCAATGTGTCCCTTAAGAACTCTTGTAAATATATCTTTCTCCTCATCAGTTGGTTTGCCAATTGCTATAGTCCTTGTAATATCAGTGGTTCCATCTTTATACTGAGCTCCCGAATCTAATAAAAAAAGACCATCAGGTTTGAGTTCAACATCAGTTTCTGAACATGGTTCATAATGAATAATAGCTGCATGATCCTTATATGCAGCTATGGTTGTAAAACTTAGACCTTTGAATAAAGCCTGCTTCTTTCTAAAAGATTCTAATTTATCTGAAGCAGAAATTTCTGTAACACCCCCACAAGGAACTGATTGCTCCAGCCAGAAAAGAAATTTAACCATTGCTACTCCATCCCTGATGTGAGCTTTTTTAAATCCATTTAACTCAGTCTTATTTTTTATTGCTTTAAGTAAGGTTATTGGACTTTCTCCATATATTAATTCACACCCCTGTTTAAGGCAATCCACAACACTTTGGCTGATTGTTTCAGAATCCAATAAAACCTTGGTTTTTTCTTTTTTCAAAAGAGTTAAATGTTTTTTTAATTCGTTATAATCATAAATTTCAACAATTTTATTCAAATGATCTTTGACTTTTTTCGTTACTTTGTCCAATTTTACAAATAGTTTTGCATTGTTTCTATTTACAATTGCATAAGATATTGTAACTGGATTAAAATCCACATCATTACATCTTATATTAAAAGCCCATGCTATAGCATCCAGCATGGTAATAACATGCGCATCAACTTCTAGTTTACACATTTGTTGCCTGATTCTATTCAGTTTGCTCTTTACTGATTCACCCGAATATTTCAAATCATGAACTTTGATTTTGTCCATTGGAAACTCAAGCTGATCTTCCCAGATAAGATCAACTAAATTATTTTCTATACTTCTTACCTCTATTCCTTTGTTTTTTAATAGGGATTTTAAAGCAAAAACAGTATTATAAGAAAGGAGTTCAGGGTCAATTCCTACAGTATCATTTTTATTGAGTTCATGTTTTATCCATGAGAACATATCCGGAGTTTCTGGAAGTCTCATTTTAAATAATTTAATTCCAGTTCCTTTTAATTGTTGTTCAGCTTGAAGAAAATATCTTGAATCAGTCCATAGTCCTGCTTTATCTGTAGTTACAGCCAAATCTCCGGCTGAACCAGTAAAACCGCTTATCCATTCTCTTCGTTTCCATATTGATGGTATGTATTCACTTTGATGAGGATCTGTGCTGGGAATTATGTAAGCTTGAATATTGTTTTCCTTCATTAGTTTACGCAAATTTTTTATCCTTTTTTTTATCATCTTTTTCTCCTGAACATAATGTATATTGCATTTCAGTTTTGAAGTCAAGTGGCTTTTAGTCCTTGACAGTAGTATGTAAAAATGAGAAAATTTTTAATAAATCATTATAATAAGGTGATAAAATGGGAAAAGAAATAATTTCAGAAGATTTGCTTAAGGTTCTTGCTTGTCCTGTTTGCAAAACAGATGTTGAATTGATTGAGTATAAAGATGGAGAATATGGATTAAAGTGTATAAATTGTAAGAGAATATATCCTATTAAAGATGGAATTCCAGTTATGTTAGTTGAAGAGGCTCTGATAGAGTGTGATAAGAAAGTTTAATCCTATAACTGCAAAAATTTAAAAGATTCAGATATGGAGAATATTTTATTTATAAGATTAAGATTGCTTGGAGATATAATTTTTACAATCCCTTCTATTCAGATTTTCAAGAAATACTTCCCTGAAAAAAAAATATTTTATGTAGTTGAGGAGAAATTTGAAGAATTAGCAAAATTGATCCCAGGAATTTATAAAGTGATTGTTGTTCCTTATAAAATGAGAATTAAAGATTTGATTAAATTCAGAAGAGATATAAGAAAAATTGGTTTTAAAACTGTAATTGATTTTCATTCAGGTCCAAAGAGTGCTCTGCTAACTTTTTTAAGTAAAGCAAAAACTAGAGTGGGCTATAAAACCCCGAACAGAAATTGGGCATACAATCATCTTACTCCTAGAAAATTTGGCAATAATTATACACATTCAGTATATAATCAAGCAAAACTTCTTGAGAACATAGGGATTAAAATTGGTAAAATACCTTTTTATCCAGAAATTAAGGTTCATGATAAATATGTATCAAAAAGGATAAAAGATACAATAAAAATTAATAAAAAGATAGTAATACATATAGGGTCAGGTAATAAGTTCAGAGATTGGGGTATGGAGAATTTTGAATCTCTTATAAAAAAATTAAAAAAGCATGGTTTAAATATTTTTTTAGTTGGAAATAAAGATGAAGAGAAGAAAAGAGGTGAGTATTTAAAAAAAACGTACAATTTATATGATTTTACAGGAAATTTAAAAATAAAAGATCTATTTTATTTAATAGAGCATTCTAATTTGTACTTTGGGGTAGATTCAGGTCCTATTCATGTTGCATCATTGACAAAAACTCCAATAGTTGCATTGTATGGCCCGAATATACCAGAAATAAGTGGACCATGGCGAGAAAGAGATGTTAAAATAATGCAGATGAATTTAAAATGCAGGCCATGTTCACAAAGAAGATGTATTTATGATAAAATTAGATGTATGCAAGATATAAAGGTGGAAGAAGTATATGAAACAATCTATAAATATATTAAATGATTTTTATTTTTATTTACTGTTGTGTTTTTTATTTCTCATAAATTTTTCTATTGCTGGATGCTATTTGATATTCAGTGTTATTGGGATTGTTTTTATAGCATTTTGCATAAAAAATAAGAAATTTCCTGAATGTCCCGGATATTTTAAGTACTTTCTACTTTATATTTTATTTACTCTTATCTCAACCATATTTTCGTTAAATCCATTGATTAGTATAAAAGATAATAAAGAATTAGTAATTTTCTTACTAATCCCAATATTTATTCTAATAATAAATTCTAAGAAAAGGCTGATTTATTCTATTTTTACTGTTTTGATTTCATCTTTAATTTCTTCTTTTATAGGTATTTTTATTACATTAAAGCAGGGTATCAGTCTTGGTATCAGCCTTGATCACAGACTTAAAGGTCTTACATCTCACTGGATGACTTATTCTGGGTTATTAATGCTTGCATTTGTCTTCTTTTTTATATACTTTTTTTATGAAAAAACAAAAGAGAAAAAATTATTTATTTTTATATCATTGATATTTATACTAACATCTATTTTATTTTCATTAACTCGTTGTGTATGGATAGGGATAATAGTATCAATTTCAGCTTTTATTATTTACTATAAACCTAAAGTTTTATATTTTGTTATCCCTATTGTTCTAGTTCTGGTTATAGTTTTACCCAAATCAGTTCAGAATAGATTTACTTCAATTTTCGATATGGATAATGCAAGCAATAGAGATAGAATTTTTATGTATGAAACTGGATTTAATATTTTTAAAAAAAAACCTTTGTTCGGAATTGGAGCAAATAATCTAAATGAGAAAATTTATAGGGAGAATATGCCAGAAAAAGCAAAAAACATTAACCCACATCTACATAATAATTTTTTACAGATTCTTATTGAGAGGGGAATAATAACTTTGATAAGTTTAATTTTAGCCTTTATTTCAATATTTATAAACTTAATTAAAAAGATAAAAAACAGTTTAAATCTGGAGAAGGTAGTTTCAATTGCAGGACTTTTTGTTTTTATAAGTTTTATGGTTGCTGGATTCTTTGAATACAATTTTGGTGATTCTGAAATTAAATTTTTTATATTCTATTTTTTATCTATTCCGTTTTTAACTTTAAATTATAAAGAAAAATTTGTAAATGATATTATAGAAGAAAAGGTAAAAAATAATGATTAAACTTAAGAGATTTGAAGAAATTTGCTCTAAATTTAATAAAAAGAGAATATTGGTTTTTGGAGATATCATCCTTGATAGATATATTTTTGGTCAGGTAAGTAGAATATCTCCTGAAGCACCGGTTCCAGTGGTGAAAATCACAAAGGAAGAATACAGACCAGGGGGTGCTGGAAATGTTGCTGCAAATATTGATAAGCTTGGTGCTCAAGGTGTACTTATGGGGGTTTGTGGGGATGATGGGTATTTTAGGGAACTTGTAAAATTAAAAGAGAGTAACAATTTTGTAATAAATTCAGGGATTAATAAAACATTATTAAAAACTAGAGTAATATCCCAGAGACAGCAGATAGTAAGAATTGACAGAGAGGAGAGATTTAATATAGTACCAAAAATTGAAGAGGAATTTATTGATCAACTTAAAAAATTAGATATTGATGCTATTATTGTATCAGATTATGCAAAGGGCACATTAACAAAAGTTTTAATGGAAGCATTGAAGAACAGAGCAAAGATAAGTAATATCCCAATAATTGTTGACCCAAAACCACCTAATTTTGATCTCTATTATAATGTAGATGGCATAACACCAAATTTGAAAGAAGCAGAAAAAATAACCAATAAGAAAATAGAAGATACTAATGACTCTTTTAAAACAGCCAGGATCATTCAGAGAAAGTTTAAAACAAAATTTTCATTAATTACTCGTGGTGATATGGGAATAACTGCTGCAGAAAAGGGTAAGAAGGCATTTAATATCTCTGCTTTTAGCCAGGAGGTTTTTGATGTTACTGGAGCAGGGGATACAGTTGTTTCTGTTTTAACGCTTTCATTGGTTGCTGGCGCAAGTCTAAGAGAAGCTGTAAGCCTGGCAAATGCCGCAGCTTCTATTGTTATAGAGAAAATCGGGGCTTCACAAGTCACAATAGAAGAGATTCGAAATAGAATTAAATTACATTTGAAAAGGTAACACATTGATAAGTAAGAGTTAATGAGCTTTTTCATTATATAAATTTATTGACAGTTAGGGAATGAAATGTTAAAATTCAATCTCTTTTTATATTAGTTATAAAGGGTGAAATGAGAACATTAGAAGGAATAAATATAAGTAAATCTTTTAAGAATAGAGTGGTTGTAGATTCAATATCTATAAAAGTAAATCAAGGAGAAATAATCGGGCTTTTAGGACCAAATGGTGCTGGAAAGACAACAACATTTTTAATGATATTAGGGATTCATAGTCCTGATAAAGGTGATATCTATCTTAATGGAAATAATATAACTAAATTACCTATTTATATAAGAGCAAGGCATGGAATAAGTTTTTTGCCTCAGGAACCATCAATATTTAAAGGTTTATCAGTATCAGAAAATATATTAGCAGTAATGGATATGTATTCAGATATAAAATCAAATAATAATATAGATGCAATATTATCTGAAATGGGTTTATATGAACTTCGGAGTAGAAAAGCTTATCTATTATCAGGTGGAGAAAGGAGACGACTGGAGATAGCGAGGTCACTTATATTATCCCCGGATTTTTTATTGCTTGATGAACCTTTTGCTGGAATTGATCCTATTCAAATAAAAGAGTTGCAGATGATTATAAAATCCTTTAAGGAAAAGGGACTGGGAATAATAATAACTGATCATAATGTTAGAGAAATATTAAAAATAACTGATAGGTCCTATATTATTAATAAAGGTGAAATTATATTTCAGGGAGATTCACAAGAATTGATCTTAGATAGAAGAGTTAAGGAAGAATATCTTGGGAAAGAGTTCAGGTGGAATTAAATGCCAATCAAACTAAACTTAAAGATATCTCATAATATTTCGCTAAGTGCTGTTATAAGATCTTTTATCAGTTTTTTACCTTTAAGTAGAGTTGAATTTATTGAAAAGATAGAAAATGAGGTTGAATCCAATCCAATGCTTGAAATCGAGATCCCGGATGCTACTGAAATTAATAAAGATGAGAGCAGTGCTAATGAAATTGAAAAGAAATTTGAAGGCCTTGACACATCCTATTCTAACAGTTTTGAAGAGAAAGTTTTTTTTAAAAGAGATGAAGATAAAATTGATAAGAATAGAGCAATTGAACTTTTTGCCTCTTCAAAAGTAACATTAGCAGATCATTTGCTTGAGCAAGCTGCATCTGAATTTAATGGAAGCGAATTGGAACTGGCTAAGAACATAATATATAACCTTAACAAAGATGGATATATTGATGTTGAAATCGGATCAATTGCTTCTTCATTAAATACTAGCCCTGAGGAGCTTGATAGAATTAGAAATAGAATAAGGAAATTTGACCCGCCCGGAGTTGCCTCGAAAAACCTGAAAGAATGCCTGTTAGCACAGGTGAAAGATACATCTGAAAATGAAAAATTAAGAACCTTAATATCAGATTATCTTGATGAATTATCAAAATTAAAATATTATGATATAATGAAAAAACTTATGATTGACAAGAAGGAACTCTCTGAATTGATATTTCAATTAAAGAGGTTGAATCCAAAACCTGGTTCTAATTTTGAAACTGAAGAGGTTGATTATGCTGAAGTTGATCTATTATTAATAAAAGAAGGAGATGAATATAAAGTAAAGTATATTGAAGAAGGCATGCCAAGATTGATATTATCCCAATATTATAGCGAGATGTTGGATAGAACAAATGATAAAAAAACAAAATCCTTTTTAAAAGAAAGGCATAGAGATTCTCAATTGTTTGTTAAGGGAATGGCATTGAGAAAGTCATTAATTGTTCAAATTGCAGAGTTTATTGTTAAATTTCAAAAGGATTTTCTAAATTTTGGAGCTAAATGGAAAAAACCATTAACAATGAGAGATGTAGCAAAAGAATTAAACTATAGTGAATCCACAATTTCAAGGGCTGTAAATAATAAGTATATTGCATCTAAAAATGAGGTTATTAGTATTAAGAGTTTTTTTTCTTATGGAATAATAGGAGAATTTGGTTTTAAACATTCTGTAGATATAATTAAAGATAAGGTAAAGAGTATTATACAGCAAGAACCTGAGAATAGATCTTTTTCAGATCAAGATATTGCAGAAAAATTATCTGAGCTCGGAATTAAAATATCCAGACGTACAATAAGAAATTATAGAGATGAGATGAATATCCCAAGTTCATCTAAAAGGATGAAAGAATATAAGATAAAATATTTTAAACAAGGAGGAACATTATGAATATTACATTTACTTCAAAAAATACCAAATTAACAGGCGCTTTAAAAGGTTTTGTTGAGAAAAATTTAAAAAACATTGAGAGAATTACTGGTAATGTAATAAATTCAGAAGTAATTGTAACACAGGAAAAATTAGATTATAAAGTTGAGATTAATTTAAAAACACGCTTAAATTCATATTTTATTGAGGCTAGGGATCAGAAATTAAAACAAGCTTTTAGGACATCTTTAGATATTTTAAAGTCTCAGGCTAAGAAGAATAAAGAAAAGATGAAAAAAGATAAAAAGAGAATTAAAAGAAAGAATATTTTTAATAAATTTGTTCCTTATAAAAAATATGAAACTGAAAAAGATATAAAAAGTGAGAGAATCACTATTTCAAACAATTTCTCACGGAAACCTCTATCAGTTGAAGAAGCTGTATTTTTTTTGAAAGATAGCGGAGAAAATGCTTATATGTTTACTAATATGGAAACAGATAATATATCGGTTGTTTTCGTTAATAATAAAGGTGAAGTTTCAATAATAGAAGCTAATTTATAAAAAGTGAAACTTTATACAATTTTAAAACCTGAACTCGTAAAAAGAGATTGCTTTTCTTCAAATAAGGAAGAATTATTAGAAGAAATGGTTCATCACTTAAAATTGATAGATAGAATTTCAAATGATAAGCTGATCATTAAAAAACTTATAGAAAGGGAGGAATTAGGATCTACTTCTATTGGGAACAGTTCTGCGGTACCTCATACGAAACTTAAAGAGTTAAGAGAGCCTGTAATATTTATAGCCATTTCAAAAAAGGGTGTTCCGTACAATGAAGGTGATAAAAAATCAGTCCATTTTATCATTCTGATCCTTTCTCCTGTTGGTTCACCTATTGCACATTTGCAGATTCTTGCAGCTGCAGCTTCTTTAATAAAAAAATCTAATAAATTGATTAAAGAACTGGTTGAATCGGAAACTGATGAAAAGGTGGTTGACATTATTAAAAAGTACGAGATGTTAGATGATTAGAATAAATAAAGGTATAGAGATTAACAAGATTGTAGATCAGAATGATCTAAAAATAGTAAAAATATACAACAAGAAATGGGTTACAAATAAGATCAAGCACCCAAGAGCTCAAAAACCTGGTTTAGCTATTGCAGGGTATCTTAAATATTTAAGCAGAGGTAGAATACAGATTTTTGGTAAAACTGAAATAGGATATTTAAATCAACTGGATCCTGAAAAGAAAGAGATGCAATTAAAGAAATTTTTTTCTATAAAGTTACCAGCAATAGTTATTTCTGAGAAACAACCAGTAGATGAGTTAATAATATCAATTGCAATGAAATACAAAACCCCTATTTTAATATCAAATTTAAATTCATCTCTTTTAACATCAAGGATTTCTTCTTTACTTTATAGACATTTTTCTAAAAAAATAAAAATTAACGGTGTTTTAATGGATATATTAGGGCTGGGTATTTTAATTAAGGGAGATTCAGGGATTGGTAAAAGTGAAACAGCATTGGAGCTTGTAAATAAGGGATACAACCTTGTTGCTGATGATTTGATAGAATTCTACCTTAATTCAAATGATGAGCCAGTTGGTATGTCGATTGAGAAAATAAAGGGATGGATAGAGGTAAGAGGACTGGGTATTATTAATGTTATTGATATTTTTGGAGCAGGTGCAGTTTTGGAGGAAAAAAGACTTGATATGGTTGTAAATCTTGAGAGATGGAGTAATAAGAAGAAGTATGATAGGCTTGGAGAAGGGGACTTATATTTTCAAGTGTTTGGTAAAGATATCCCAATGTTTGATATTCCAGTTGCTCCTGGAAGAGATTTATCAACTTTAATTGAAGTAGCTGTAAAGTATTTTATTTCAAGAAAGAATGGAAATAAATCATTTATAGAACACATATATGGAAAGGAAGAAAAATGATAAAAAGTTTAATTATAACTCATGGGAGTTTAGGTAAAGAATTAGTTAAAGTTTGTGAAAAAATATTTGAAAAAAGCATAGATATAGAATGTATATGCTTTGATTGGAAAGAGGATGGTACAAGTGCTATTAATAAAGTTGAGAGCTTTATAGAAAAGAACAAAGAAAATAAGATTATGATATTTACAGATATGTTTGGAGGATCGCCATCAAATATCTGTTTTAAGTTTGTTAATAAAAATATTGAAATTATAACTGGGATCAATTTACCGGGTCTGTTGAAATTCATTACATATAGAGAAAAAAATATGAATTTTAAAGAATTAGCAAAAATTGTAAAAAAAGGTGCCATTGAGGGTATAAATATAATAGGTGAGTATCTAGGAGAAATCAAATGACAGAAGAAAAAATCGAAATAATTAATAAATTAGGGCTTCATGCAAGAGCAGCTGCAAAACTATCTCATTTAGCAAACACCTTTGATTCAGATATTTTTATAGTTTATAATGAGGATAAAGTAAATGCAAAAAGCCTTTTAGGGATTTTAACCCTGGCTGCTTCTATTGGCAACTATATATCAATTATTGCTGATGGTAAGGATGAAATTAGAGCTATTAAAGAAATAAAGAACCTATTCAAGAAAAAATTCGATGAGGAGAGTTAGGAGTTATTTCTTGTTAATATGCAGTGTTAAAGAAATTTAAAATTATTAATTTTAATGAAAAAGATTAAGGGCAAACCAGTTTCATCAGGCATAGTTTTTGGTAAAGCTTTACTTTTCAATTGTCAGAATAAAGTTACCTTTAAAGAAAATATTAAAAAAGATTTGATTCATATTGAGATCGAAAGGTTTGATAATGCTGTAAAAAAGACTCGAGCACAATTAAAAAAAATATATAATGATCTTGAAAAAATAATGGAAAAGAGTTCAGCATTAATAATTGAAACTCAATATTTACTTTTAAAGGATGAAAATTTAATAGATGAGATAAAAAATTTAATAACTTCAAATTCGGTTAAGGCTGAATGGGCTATCAAGCAGGTTGATGAAAAATATATTGATTTTTTTGATAACATTTCTGACATTACATTCAGGGAAAAAAGAAGTGATATTTCGGATGTATTAAATAGACTAATAAGAAATCTAAAAAAGAGTGAAAAACAAATTGATTCAGATATAGAAAATGTCATTCTTGTATCTAATGATATTCCACCTTCAATTGCAGCTAATCTAATGTCAAGAACAAAACTTTTGGGTATTATATTAAATGAGGGTGGTGAGACTTCTCATACTGTTATTTTAGCCCGAACTTTAGAAATTCCTACAATATTAGATACAAAGAATGCAACTGAAATAATTAAAAATGATGATTTTTTAATTGTTGATGGATTAAAAGGTGAAATTATAATAAATCCATCAAACACAATTTTAGATAGATATTATATAAAAAAGAAAAAATATCAGGTATATAAAGAAAAACTCGACAGAGTTATTCAGCTGCCTGATATGACAAAAGATAAGAAGCAATTCAATCTTTTAGCAAACATAGAATTGGCAACTGAAATTTCCCTTGTTCAATCCCATGGTGCAAAGGGTATAGGTCTTTATAGAACAGAATTTCTTTTTTCAGATGAGTCTGTAGCTCTTTCATCCAACAAACAATACATGATATATAAAAGCATTGCTCAAAAAATTTTTCCAAATCCATTAACTATAAGAACATTTGATGTAGGCAGGG
>JAUXFB010000302.1 GCA_030620255.1 Candidatus Aminicenantota bacterium
ATAATGACCCGTTTTCACCATATTCCAAATGTTCTATTTTAATCATTTTTTATAAATTAGATTCCTCAATCGAAAATAAGAAATTCCAATAAGTATTATGCAGTAACACATTATAATCAAGATTCCATATAAATAAGTTTCAGGTAAATGGTTTTTTGCTCCGAAAATATTCTCATTATGTTTAACAAAGGGTTCTATCTTTTGGCTTCTCTTTATATACACTTTTTGTATATAATACTCAAGAAACTCTGTTCTCAATTTCATTACATAATCATAGAAATCCATATATCCATAAAAACCCTGGCCAGATATTTCATGTGATACAAATGAATAATAAAGAGAAGGATATAATAATGAAGTTTTTTCATAATAATTGATCAAATTTCTAAGCCCTTTTCTAAGCACCATTTCCCGACTTACATTTAGCATGAATTCGTTTTTCTTGTATTCCTTAGCAACTTTCATATAAATAGATTGAATTTCAGTAGACGAATATTGTTTTTTAAGAAGTACTTCTACTACTTTTTTTTCAAAATCCATCAGGGTTTTTAGTTTTTCTATATTTAATTTTTCATTTGTCGGAAGCTTCTGAGATTCATTAAACAAGTAAACACGATTAATCTCAGGGATTAGAAAAATTGATACAACCCAGAATAAGAAAATCCACATATAAGTAATCATTCCAAATTTTGATAGAATTTTCATTAAACTCCCAATGAAAAAGAAAAAATTTAAAAAAAGAAGAACATATAAGAGGAAGGGTAAAAGAAAAGGTATGCTGAAAACATGAAGACGTATATCTCTTATTAAGGTAAAAAAGTAAACAACTTCAAATAAAAGAACAAAAATCATATTCAACCAAAAGAGTCTTGAAAAAAGTGTCTTAAAAAATACTTTCTTTAAACCCATTTGCTTCAAAACAAATCTCATATAATTCTTACTTTCAATCATTCCAGCACCCATATAAATCATAAACAAACTTCCAAATAGAAACACAATCCCTGAAAAATCCTTAAAACTCTCCTTTTGAGTAAACAAATTTTTACCCTTAAAAGAATGATATATTTTCAATATCTCAAGAGTATCAACATTAGATTCAATATCCTTAAACACAGTACTGTTTGTAAAAAAAACAGTAACAGGAGAAAGCTCATAAAGTACCCTGAACCCGTATCCACCGTATTGTATGTAATTTGTATACTGTTTGACTTTCTGTTTTTCATAAGCAATAAAATTCTCTTTTTTGTTTAAAAATCCCATGTATTCACTTACTCCAATAGATATATAATAAATAGAAAGGACAAGTAAAAAAATTATAAACAGAATCACCTTTTTATCTCTAAAAATACGCAAAAATTCATATCTTAAAAATCTCATACAGTTCAATCATATTCATCTTACCAGAGATCCCAAATTTAATCAAAGGGCAGCAAGAGCTGCCCTTTGATTAAACACTATAAAAAACAAGAGTAGCATAATTGCCATAAAGACCTAAAATATTGTATTGCTGCAATAAGCTCCAGAAAAGTTTAATATCAGGTTTTACTTTTATTAAAATTCCTTTTTTTATCTCTTTTAGTGTTGATAAAATTGAATCCATATCATTAATGCTTTTCTCATACACACCTGTTACATCTCCTTTTTTAAGCAATTCTGATACCTCAGCCATAATTTCCTTATTAAGATGGTTCTTTTCTGCAAATGATTCATAATCAAATTTAGCATAACTCTCAACATCGCCTTTTTCATCACATATGATTTTACCAAAGTTAATTGCATCCAAATAATGAACCCTGGCCTTTTCCAGTTTAAAGATTGCTGATTCAGTAAGCTTAAAAGCATAATCAAAATCAAATGCCATTCTCTCAGCAACTTCAACCTCATTTAATAACAATAAAACATCAGAATTAGACTGAAGAAACAGAGATGTACCCTCAATAATCAGATCATTCTGCTCAGATTTACCATCACATATCGGATAATTCAATGCAATTATGGCATGAATATACGTATAAGCTAATAAAATTACCACCAGCACAACAAATATTTTCAAAAAATTCTTTTTCTTTAACATTTTTTCCTCCTTTTTGATTTAATTTCTTTGTTCAATAACAAAATAGATTGTAAAAAACATAAATTGCTTATCTATGGAGGAATAAAAACATCAATCATTTATCAATCTTTTTCATTCTATTCTAAAGTCATTTAAATTGCATAACCTTTAATCAAAGATCTTTTATACTTTCAAAATATTCTTTAGTTCTTAAAATCTTTTCCAGTCTCTGTCTTGAAATTCCATATTTCTTTTCTAATTCATTAATATTATTATAATATTCATTATGTTTTTCCTCATTAATTTCTTTTAAATCTTCTAGCTTTCTTTTTGAATCTTTACTCATTTTTTACTCCTAAATCATAATTTCGCTTTTTTATAATTTCTATCATATTAAATACATAGCAATTTTTATGCCAACTTTTCTAAAAAAACCTTTATCATTTAATATCAAGGATTTCCAGCCTTTCTTAATTTTTTTCATATATACAATCTTCATTTATATGTTAAGTATCTTTACACAACAATTCTATAAAAAGCTTAAAAGCATTTGACAATGAGGATTTATAAGATTCAGTCTAAATTGTGTAAACTTTCTTTACACATCGCAAATACAATCAATAATACTTGATATCAAAGGCTTTCCAAAAAATAAAGTGTAAAATATCTTTACACAATCATCTCCAAATACA
>JAUXFB010000257.1 GCA_030620255.1 Candidatus Aminicenantota bacterium
AATAAAAAAGAGCACTATTTAATACTTCAGATGCCCTTTCCTTGTATTTAGTGATTAACAACAATTTTATATAGTTTAAATATACAATGGAGTCTTTGCTCATATTCAAAGAACATATAAAATGTTTCTCTGCTGATTCATACTTTTTTTCTTTGTAACATAAAACTCCCAAATTATTATTAACTTCAAAATCAAATTGGTTCTCTTTTAACAATTTTTTAAACTCTACATTTGCTCCTTTCAAATCTTTTTTATAATAATATAGAAGAGCAATTAAAAATATTTTCTCATACTTAAAAGTAAATTTATTCGAAATCTTACCCAAAAATATTTCTGATTTATCAAGTTCACCTTGATTTAAATAGCACTTGCTTAGTTCAAAATTTAAAAAATCAGAATAAAGATTTAATTTATACGCTTTCTCCAATAATTTAATCTTATGTGGAACATCGTTTAAAAGATAACTTTTTATAAAGATTTCATATCCATGATTATTTAGATTTAGTTCAGGATAAGACACCTCATTTTTATTAAAGTACTTTAAAACATAATTCAATAACTCCTTTTGTATTTTGAATAAATCTTTTACATGTCCTTTAATCAAAGGTAAATGCTTTTGAGTATATTCTTTTAAATCTATTATATAAGAATTCACCTCCAAGAATGACTGATTATCTACATTTGAAGATATTATCTCACCTCCGACTATAATGTTAGCACCAAAATCCATCGCAAGTTTTATTTTACTTGCCTTTGTTATATTATAGGGAAAATCAATATTGTTTAAATCAAGAATAGATTTAACTTTGCTGTCTGAAAGAGTCTCAAAAGAATTCAACTGCAAACTTGTTGTCAGATAAAATGAAATTGCTTTGCCTAACCATTGATGCGTTCTTTTTTCAGGAGAATTTGATTTAAAAGGGAAAACAATTATTTTAGCTGAGATAAAAGAATATAGAAAAAAAATAAAAATAACAAAAAATATCTTTTTCATTTTTTAATGTCCATAAAAACTGTTTAAAAAATCCTTTAAAAAATAAGCGCCCCTTAATTCAGCCTTACCTGCCCTTTCAAGTCTAAAAGCAAATGCATATTGGGGCTTATCAGCTGGGAAAAAACCAATCAAAACTGAATCAAACCCAAATTTTCTTTCCCCAGATGTTCCAGTTTTTAAAGCAACTTTAACAAAATCAACTTTTGAACGATGCCCAGTACCTTTTTTGTCTTCCACTACATCAACCATTGCTTTCTTTATATTTTGGAAAATTGAATAATCACTGAAAATTTCAATCTTTTCTGGTTTATGATTATAAAATCCAAGTTTTAATACATTCTTTATATTTTTTATTAAATAAGGTGACTGAATTGAACCATTTTGAGAAATTATTACTGATATTAAAGCAGCATGAAAAGTAGTTATTTTTATCTCTTCAAGCCCAACAGATAACTTAGACAATTGAAAGTCATTTGAAATTTTTTCATTGTATTTTCCTAAATTAAAAGAAAAAAACAAATCTTTCAATCCATTTGTATTAAAATAGAATTTTTTATAAATATCTGAAACTTTACTGAACCCTACAGACAAAGCCATCTTAGAAAATGCAATATTGCAGGAAACAGCAAGAGCCTTTGTACAAGTTTTTACATTTTCATGTTTCTTCCAATCATAAAAAATTCTGTTATCAAGTCTAATATTACCCTTACAAAAGAATGGGAAAACTTCTATATGAGGATATTTTAAATAAGAAAAAAGCGTAAGAACTTTTACAATTGAAGCTGGTTCATACTCCTGAGAAAAAGCAGCATTCTTTATTTTTGGATTAAAAGGCTTGGAATAAGCAGCAACGATACTATTATCACTTAAATTGAATAAAAGAAATGTTCCAAAAAAATTCTTAAATAATTTATGTAACTTATTCTGAATTTCTACATCAATTGTTAATTTGTAAAATTTTATTCCATCTTTAAAATAAAAATTGAATTTATCAAGATCAATACCTGGAATTAATGAAACTGTGTTCTTATTTTTTAAGTTATAATAAGCAATAGGTTTCCCATTAATATCGAAAATATAATCTATTTTTCCAGATTTTAATTCATTATTTATTTTATTAACTATTTTTAAGGCTTTTCTATTTTTTTCAAGACTCTTTTCAGACATCTTATCTATTAATTCTGATGATCTATAATAATTAAAAGATGCTGTCATATACAACATTTTAAAGAACACTACATCTTCCCCTTTTTTTGTTAAATAATCTACATATATTTTCAATTTCTCATATTCAGAATTATCTAAAAAATAATTCAGGAATTTCTCAAATTTAACAAAAGTTTTTTCACCTCTTGAATTATTAAAAATATCTCTCGCTGAAAAATAATCTCTTTTAAAAAGATATATAAGTGCTCTTAATTCTTTTTTAGTGTTTTTAAAAAACAATGTGTTTCCAACTTTTTTGAATATTTCTAAAGCTTTTTCTATATTATTTTGTAGTAATAGATTCTCAATCATATTTATCTTTTTGTAAGATTGAAATATATTAAAAAGGAAATAAAAGATGAGAATTATAAGAATTATAGAAATAAATTTTAATCGTCTGAAACGTTTCTCTTTACGTTTTTTCTTAAATGAGAAAGAAATATCTTTGTAATCAATAATCATATAAAAGAATAAACCTCATTTTAACTTACAAATTTTATTATTACCTTATCCAAACAAGTCTTTTTCTAACTTCTCAGCCATTGTATGTAATATAAAGAGATGAGCTTCTTGTATTATAGGAGTATCATCTGAATCAACTGAAATAATAATATCTATCCCTAGTCTTTCAAAAGGTTCTACATTTTTCCCACACAATACAATTGTTTTTAATTTCAGTTTTTTTGAAACTTTAAGTGCTTCAATTACATTTTTTGATTTCCCGCTTGTAGTTATACCAAAAGATATATCATCTTTATTACCAATTGCCTGTACTTGCTTTGAAAAAACATATTTAAAGTCAAAGTCATTTGCAATTGAAGTTAAATTGGCAACATCTGAGGTCAAAGCTATAGCAGGCAATCCCTCCCTTTCAAAGTAAAACTTATTAACAAGTTCTGAAGCAAAATGTGAAGATTGTGTTGCTGAGCCTCCATTTCCAAACACTAATATTTTATTACCATTTTTTAAAAAAGATTTAACCAAGTCAATTGCTTTAAAAATAGTTTTATTCTCTTTTAATTTATTAAGAATTTTTATTCTTGAATCAATCTTACCCTTAAACTGATCTTGCAA
>JAUXFB010000180.1 GCA_030620255.1 Candidatus Aminicenantota bacterium
AAGTAAAATTTGAAGATGCTACAATTTTATGGGGAAAAGGAGAATTTGAAACTGAGAAAACTTTAAAAGCAAAATATCCTAATACTCGTATTGCTTCAATAGGTCAAGCTGGTGAAAATAAGGTGAAATTTGCGAATATTGGAACAGATTATAACAGGCATTTTGGTAGAGGTGGTTCTGGAGCGGTTATGGGTTCAAAAATGTTAAAAGCTATTGTTATTGGTGGAGATAAAAAAATTGAAGTTTATGATGAAAAAGGATATAAGGAGTTAACCAAACAATTAACAAAGGATATTGTTGCTCATCCAAATAGAAATTTAAGAAAAGAAAAAGGTACTTCTTATTGGATAAGAACAGGACAAGAAATTGGTAAGTTTTTACCAACACGAAATTGTCAGGATGTACAATTCGAAGATTATGAAGATCTTACATCTGAAAATATGAAAGAGGTTTTAAATTGGAAGAGTAAAGGATGCTTTAACTGCGCTATTCAGTGTTCAAAAGTATCAAAATGGGATGATTATGAAATGGAGGGTCCAGAATATGAGACTGCTGCATGGCTTGGAACGAATTGTGGTATTAGTGACCCAAAAGCTTTAGCATATGCTAATTATATAGCAGATGACTTTGGATTGGATACAATTTCAACAGGATCTGTAATTGCTTTTGCTATGGAAGCCTATGAAAAAGGAATCTTAACAAATAAAGATACAAATAATATTGGACTGAAATTTGGCAATCATAATGCTGTATTTGAAATTATAAGAAAGATTGCACATCGTGATGGCATTGGTGATATACTTGCAGAAGGAACAAAGATTGCTTCTGATATGATTGGTAAAAACAGTAAATATTTTGCTATACAAATCGCAGGTATGGAGATTTCAGGTGTAAATATTAAAGGATGCGCTTCAATGGGGCTTGCTCTTGCAACAGCAGATTTCGCAAGTCATACGAGAATATGGACAGCTACAATGGAAATGAACGGTGAATTGAATTTTGATAATACTCCTGAGATTGTAAAAAATGGTCAGGATGAAGTTAATGCAAGAAATTCTTTAATTGTCTGTGATTTTGTTCCTTTTGGTTTTGATCGTCTTTGCCCAATAGTTGAAAAAATAACGGGAATGAAATGGGATTCAGAAAAAATGATGAAACTTGGTGAAAAAATTTCAAACTTAACAAGAATGTATAATATTAAAAATGGAAGAACAAGAAAAGATGATACTCTTCCACAACGATTTTTCAAAGAGAGACACCTATCCGGAATATTTAAAGGAGAATTTATGTCCGAAGAGATATTTGGCAAATGGTTAGATATATATTATAAGGAAAGAGGATGGGATAATAATGGGATACCTATGGAAGAAAAATTAAAAGAGTTAGGCCTTGAATGCTTATAGGATATTGGTGATTAGTTAATATTTAAAAAGAGAGACAATAAATTTATATTTTATTATTATATAAATTTAGTTAACAATATTTTTCATTTTAAAAAGGAGGAAAAAAATGGAAACATATATTATTTGTAGTACAATGACAGAAAAAGGACTCAATGAAATAGGGAAAATACCTATTGTTGTTGAATCTATTGGGAACAAGCTTAAAGAGCAGGGTGGAGTTCTTAAAGGTTTTTATAAAACTATGGGCGATATAGATTATGTCGCAATATTTGAAGTTCCCAATGATGAGATAGGATTGGCCGCTGTTATGGCATTTGCGCTTACAGGATATTTTGATGGAACTACATTAAAGGCATATACAATGTCTGAAATGAGTAAGAGTCTTGAGCTTACTAAAAAGCTTAAATAAGTTCATTTTTTTTTAAGATCTTCAATGTTTTTAGGATTGTTGCAATTTAAACATTTTATAAATTCATAAAAATATGTTTTAATATAAAACTTAATTTAGGAGGTTATGAATGCAAGGTGTTTTAAAAGCTATTGATAATGTGGTAGTTATGTATAATCAGTATGTTGGAGGTTACCTTCTCCTCCTAATGCTGATTCCTGCAGGTATATATTTTGCTTTTAAATTTAAAATTATTAATATAAGAAAACTTCCGCACGCGATAAAGGTAATAAGTGGGAAATATGACAAAAAAGAGGATATAGGGGATATCAATCATTTTAAAGCACTTACAACAGCATTATCAGCAACAATAGGAACCGGAAACATTGTTGGTGTAGCGCTTGCCATATATTTCGGAGGCCCTGGTGCTGTATTCTGGATGTGGGTAACAGGGTTACTTGGAATGGGTATTAAGTTTGTTGAATGTTCACTATCATTCAAATTTAGAAAAGTTCATGAGGATGGCTCTGTTTCCGGTGGGCCAATGTATTATATAGAATATGGGTTAAAAGAAAAATTTGGCTCTTTCGCAAAGAAACTTGCTATAATTTTTGCTTCAGCAACGATTCTATGTTCCTTAGGAACAGGTAATATGGCTCAATCTAATTCAATGGCTGATGTTATGAAAACTAACTACGGTATTTCAGTTATGGTTTCTGGTATTGTAATCAGTGCTCTTGTATTGCTTGTAATTGTCGGAGGAATTAAGAGAATTGCAGAAGTTACCTGCAAACTTGTACCCTTTATGGCTGTGTTTTATTTTATTGGAGCTCTTATTATTATAATAATTTTTTATGATAAAGTTCCTTCTGCATTATATATGATTCTTCATGACGCATTTACAGGAACTGCTGTAATTGGTGGTTTTATTGGATCAGTATTTATTATTACTATTAGATTTGGAGTTGCAAGAGGCATATTTTCAAATGAAGCAGGGCAGGGATCAGCGCCAATTGCCCATGCTGCGGCTAAAACAAAATATCCGATAAGAGAAGGGCTTGTTGCATCTGTTGGACCATTGGTAGATACTTTGATTGTTTGTACATTAACAGCTCTTGTTATAGTTTTAACTGGAGCCTGGAGTTCAGGAATAAAGGGTGTTGGAATGACAGTAAATGGATTTACAAGTGGACTTGCACCTTTAGGATTAGGTTTTCTTGGAAAACACATTGTAGCAGGAGGATTAATCCTTTTTGCATTTTCAACTATTATTAGTTGGTCCTATTATGGAACAAGAGCATCAGAGTATCTTTTTGGCGACAAAGCTATTAAACCATACAGATATGTTTATGTTATATTTGTATTTTTAGGTTCAATATGGGGAATTGATATAGTATGGCATTTTGTTGATATGGTAATTACTTTTATGACAATACCTAATTTAATTGCAATTTTATTGTTATCACCAATTGTTCTCAAAGAATCCAAGAAATATTTTTCATTAATGAAAAATAAATAAAGTTTCTTAATTAACATTGTTTATCATTTAATATTTTCCATATCTTTTTTTACTTAAAAAGTTATAATGGAAACTCATTTATTCTTCTTTATTTATATTAGGGTAATGTCTTTTTAATTGAAGTGTCATTTTAAATTTTGAAACATGAATATTAATAATAAAAGAATTGGTCTTGCTTTGTCAAGAAAAAAAAATTAAGCTTGAAATTGTAATATTTTTGAGATATACTCTCACGTTTATTTTTTTACAAGAGCTAAAAGGAGATAAGATTTTATGAGAGTAATTACAAGGCCTGATTTCGATGGCATTGTATGTGCTGTACTTCTCTATGAAGTTGAGAATGTAGATGAGCCAGTAAAATGGGTAGAGCCAAATGAAATAGATAAGGGGATGGTTCAGATAAGTAAAAATGATATAATTGCAAATTTGCCTTATGATACAAGATGTGGTTTGTGGTTTGATCATCATTATTCAAACAGATTAAATAAAGTATATAAGGGGGTCTTCAAGGTTGCTCCATCAGCTGCAGGTCTGATTTTTGAATATTACAAAGGGAAATTTCAACGAGATTATATAAAATTGATCAGGGAAACAGATAAAATTGATTCTGCAAATTTAAATTTAGATGAAATTCTTTATCCTGAAAAATATCCTTATATAATGCTATCAATGACTATTTCAAATTCTGGCATATCTGATGAATCTTATTGGAATAGAGTCGTTGATTTACTTAGAAAGTATGATATTGAAAAAATTCTTAAAGATAGAGAAGTAAAAAGGAGATATAAAGACACACTGAAGAAAAACAAGATATATAAAAAGTTTTTAAAACAAAATACCGAACAAATCAAACATATTTCTATTACAGATTTTCGTTCTTTAGATAAAGTACCAACTGGGAATAGATTTTTGGTATTTACCATATTTCCAGAATGTTTTGTTA
>JAUXFB010000059.1 GCA_030620255.1 Candidatus Aminicenantota bacterium
AACAATAACTGCACCTCTTTTCATTGAAGTTAGCATATTTTTTGTTATAAGTTTTGGTGCTTTAGCTCCTGCAACAAGTACTGCTCCTACAACAAGATCAGCATCTTTTACCAATTCTTTTAAAAGAGTTGGAGAAGACATGAGTGGTTTACAATTGGCCGGCATAATTTCTGACAAATAACGAAGACGAGTTAGATCCATATCCAACATTGTCACATCTGCACCCATTCCACATGCAATGACGGAAGCATGATAACCAACAACGCCACCTCCAATTACAACAACTTTTGCAGGAGGTGTTCCAGGGACTCCACCAAGCAAAACCCCTCTTCCACCAAATGTTCTTTCAAGGTATTTTGCACCTTCCTGGGTTGCAAGTCTTCCTGCAACTTCACTCATAGGTGCAAGAAGTGGTAAAAAGCCTGTGTCAGTTTCAACAGTTTCATATGCAATACCAACAGAACCTGTTTTCATAAGGGATTCTGTGAGATCTTTATCAGCAGCAAGGTGTAAATATGTAAAAACGATCTGGTCTTTTTTAATCAATCCATATTCAGAAGGTTGAGGTTCTTTAACATGCATAACCATATCTGATATTTTAAAAACTTCAGCTGCTGTATCAAGTATTTCAGCACCAACTGAAACATATACCTCATCGCTAAACCCTGATCCTTTACCCGCATTTTTTTCTACATAAACTATATGACCATTTTGTTTCATTGTTTCTACACCTGAAGGTGTCATGCAAACTCTGTTTTCCTGTGGTTTGATCTCTTTTAGTATTCCTACTTTCATAATCAAATTCCTTTATTTAGAGTTAGTTTTAATTTCTATTGCATTTAAAAAACAATCAATCAGGTAATTTCCTGTTAATTTCAAAAAATTCATCAATTGAAGAAAGTAAAATTTCAACAAGTTCAGGGTCAAAGTGTTTACCTGATTCTGATTTAAAAAGGTTAATAATTCGATTTGTCTCCCATTTTTCTTTATAGCATCGTTTATGGCTTAAAGCATCAAACACATCGGCTACTGCAGCAATTCTACCAAAAATATGAATGTTCTTTCCTGATAAATTATTAGGGTATCCCTTACCATCCCATCTCTCATGATGTTGTAAAGCTATAAGGGCTGCTGTTTTCATTATTTTTTTTTCTGATTTGTCTAAAATATCAAACCCTGTTTGTGAATGCGTTTTGACAAGCAAAAATTCATTTTCTGTCAAAGATCCGGGTTTATTCAATATTACTTCCGGAACACCAATTTTACCCGCATCATGCATTGGTACTGCCATTCTCAACAGCTCTATATCTTCTTCATTGATTCCATATTTTTGAGCAAGTACACAACAAATTTCGGCAACTCTGGCAACATGATTTGCTGTTTCTTTGGACCTGGTTTCTACAAGCTCCCCTAATGTCATTATAACTTCTTTTTGGGTATTTACTATTTCACGCGTTAAAACAATATTATCAATATGTGTCGCAATATTATTTATATATAATCTTATTAAATCTTTGTTAGAGTGGAAAAATTTAGAATCTACGCCGGAAAAATAGATGAGACTTGTAAAATCTTCGTTAGTTTTTAAAACTCCAATATATTCATTTTCGAGAAATATCTCTCCACCATTTTCATACATTTCATTAATATGTTCAACAATATCGGATGCAACTAATTTATTTAAATTTTCAAAGGAATTATTTAAAAAATTTCTGTATTTATCCGTACCTGCAATGATTTTTAAATCTTCAGATGATGATGCAACTGCATAAAAACTAGCTTTGATAGAAGAATTGAAAATTATAAAAATTTTATTAATTGTTTCAAGAGCAGTTGAAGCAAATACTGAAAGTTGATTGTTACCGATTAATTTTTTATTAGATTTAACTATTAACTCAAGACCTTCTTGATTTTTTTTTATATGTTTAAGGTTTTTATAGGCTCTAAGGCAAGATGTAACAGTTGTGAATAATTTTTGAACAGTAAATCTGCTTTTAGATTTATAATCATTAATATCATATTTTGTTATAATTTCATGTTCTGGAGCCTTACCTGGTTGACCAGTTCTCAACACAATACGAACCATTTGATTGTTAAGTTCATTTCTTATGTAATTGATAAGGTTTAATCCTGCATTATCTTGTTCCATAACAACATCAAGAAGAACTAATGCTATGTCATCCTCATTTTCAAATATTTCTTTTGCTTGTTTGCTTGAGAACGCCTTAAGAAGAACAACTTTTCTTTTTTCAAAAGTGTAATCATCTAAAGCAAGTTCAGTAATTCTATGGACATCTTCTTCATCATCAACAACTAAAATTTTCCATGGATAGTCATGGTATTCTTTATTTTCTGAGATTGGTGTTTCTTCAGAAAAAATTATATTCTCTGACTCAAGAAATTTTGTCATTTTTTAATCAATTAGACTCTTTTATTGAAAAATAATAGTCAACTAATTTATCAGCAATACCAATATACTCATGAACAGTTAAATTTTTCATCCTTTTCTTAAATTCTATTGGTACTTTTTTTAACTGATCCACAAAATTATTAAGTTCCTTTTTTGTTAGTTCTTTTCCTCTGGTTAACTCTTTTAATTTTTCATAAGGGTTTTCTTCTTTAAAAATTCTCATTGCAGTTTGAAAAGGTTCGGCTAGAAGTTCAGGATTAGAAGTAAGGTCGTTATTTAAAACGTCTGGATTACTTTCAATTTTTCCAAGTCCTTTAAGGGAGTTTTTTATTCCAATTGAAAAATATCCAAAAACAACTCCAAGATTTCTCAAAACTGTACTGTCAGTTAAATCCCGTTGAAATCTTGATTTTTGAAGTTTAACAGAAAGGTGTTCCATAATAGATATAGCGAGCCCCATATTACCTTCACTATTTTCAAAATCAATTGGATTAACTTTGTGTGGCATTGTAGATGAGCCCACTTCACCCTCTTTTAAGTGTTGTTTAAAATAACCAAGACTGATGTATCCCCACATATCCCTGTTGAAATCTATCATAATAGCGGCAGATCTAATCATTGAATGTAAAACATAAGAAAGAGATGAGTTTGGATTTATTTGGGTTGTAAAAATAACAGGTTCAAGATTTAAATGTTTTGATAAAAAAATATGAGATGCTTTAATCCAGTCAATATCAGGGAATACAAAAAAATGAGCATTATAATTTCCAGTTGCACCATTTAGTTTTGCTTGAATTGTTTTATTTTCAAGTATTTCAATTTCCTGGGAAATACGCCATGCAAAATTTATAAATTCTTTTCCGACAGTTGTAGGCGATGCAGGTTGTCCATGAGTTCTTCCCATCATTGGAATTGATTTATATTTTAGAGCTTTTTGTTCTATATCAAGTAAAAATTCTTTTAATAATTCAATAACAAGTTTTTTACCTTTATTAAGCATTAACGCGTATGAAATATTATTAATATCATCTGATGTACAGGCAAAATGAACCCATTCTTTAATTCTGCTCAAATTTGATTTTTCAAGCTGCTCTTTAATATAGTATTCCACAGCTTTAACATCATGATTGGTTATCTTTTCAATATCTTTTATTTTATTAGCATCTGTTTGGTTAAAACTTGTATAAATTTTATCTATTATTTCTAATTCGGTTGAATTAATTTTATCAAAATTATATTCAGTTAAAATAAATTTTAACCATTCTATTTCTATTTTAACTCTGTGTTTTATTAGTCCGTATTCAGAAAAAATATCACTTAAGTTGTTTGTTAGCTTGTTATATCGACCATCCAGAGTGGAAATTGCTTTAATACTGTCCATATTTTCCTCAAGTTAAATATTAAATTCATTAGATAGTATTTTAAATACTGATATTCATGGGATATTACTCTCTAATGTCATTTTTTACAACAAATAATTTTTTGCTAAATACTTGACAAATCAACTAAAATTGAAGTATTTTAAGCCTTTAATTTTCAAAAAATATTAATTGTTGCAGGAGTCCAATAAAATATGACATTAACAAAAAATCAAGTCACAGATAGTATCCAAGATACGCTTGAATTGTCTAAAACCGATGCTTATGAGGTTATGGAAGAACTTCTTGAAATCATTAAAAATACAATTGAAAAAGGTGATAGTTTAATGATTAGTGGGTTTGGTAAATTTAGTGTTAATGAAAAAAAAGCTCGGAAAGGTAGAAATCCAGCAACCAATAAAGAAATGATACTCTCTGAACGAAGAGTTGTTACTTTTAAATGTTCAGGACAACTTAGAAAAACGATCAATGCCTTAAATTAATCCAATCTCATTAATGTATTTTTCTTCTAATGTGATCTTCTTTATTATTTTAATCGCACTTTTGGGTGATTTGTTAATAAACACCTGTGCAAATCATCTAAATATAAAAAACATTAATGAAGTTTTGCCTTTTGAATTTGAAAACTATTGTGATCACGAACAATATAAACAATCTCAAAAATATTTAAAGACAACAACTAAGTTTGGTCAAATCTCATCATGTTTTGATATTATTATTATTTTGTTATTTTGGTTTTTAAATGGATTCCCAATACTTGATTCATTTGTAAGATCGTTTGGACTTAATGCTGTCTTTACTGGCCTGCTTTATATTTTTATACTTGGACTTTCAAAATTTATTTTATCGATTCCATTTTCAATATATTCTACCTTTTATATAGAAGAACGATTTGGATTTAATAAAACAAAACCTTTGCTTTTCATTATTGATATCCTAAAATCTCTTGTTTTATTAACTTTTATAGGCGGAATTCTTCTTGGTTTAATACTTTTGTTTTTTGAATATTATGGAAAGAATGCATGGTTTATTTGCTGGGTAACTACAACTTTTATTGTTTTAATTATTCAATATATTGTACCTACATGGATTCTTCCATTATTTAACAAATTTACCCCTCTTGAAGAAGGAGAGCTTCGCAAAGCAATTTTCAACTATTCAAAATCTATAGATTTTTCAATAGAAAATATATTTATTATGGATGGTTCTAAACGTAGTACAAAAGCTAATGCCTTTTTTACAGGTTTTGGAAAAAACAGAAGAATTGTACTTTTTGATACTTTAATAAAAGAGCATTCTGTAAACGAACTGGTTTCTGTTCTGGCTCATGAAATGGGGCATTTTAAGAAAAAACATATTTTAAAGAATTTAATTCTTGGAATTTTGCAAATGGGGATAATATTTTTCCTCTTATCTTTTTTTATTTCCTTGCAAGAGCTTTTTTATGTTTTTTCTATGGATGAAATTTCAATTTATGCAGGTTTAATTTTTTTTGGAATGCTTTATTCACCCATTGATTTTTTTCTATCTGTTTTAATGAAAATTTTATCAAGAAAAGATGAATATGAAGCTGATAAGTTTGCTTTCAGCACATTTGGTGATGCAGAGCCTTTAATTGATGCACTTAAAAAATTATCTGTAAATAATCTTTCAAATCTTACACCCCATCCTTTATATGTTTTTTTAAATTATTCACATCCGCCTATATTAAACAGAATAAAAGTGCTAAGAAATTTCAAGAAAAATTAATAAATCTATCAAAATTATCCCAAAAAATATCTCTAAAATCTTGTTTTTCAAACAAAATTTCATGATATGCTCCCTTTATTGACACATAAGTACAGTTTGGTAAGCGCTTGTATATTTTTTTCTGAGTAGATTTTTTTACAAGTTTATCCTTTTGTGCATTTATAATTAAAACAGGAGTATCAATTGTTGACACATAATTCTTTTGCAAAAGAATATTAATCGAATTAAAAGCAGCATTTAACCAACCCCATGTTATTCCACCTAAGGCAAGGTCAGGATTTTTTTTAATTTCATCTGCTTGTATATTGAACTTCTGGGAATCATGACTGAAAATATTTTTTTTCGAATTTGATCTTGTTGAATCATATTTTTTTCCACCAAATACAAAATGTTCAGAAAATCCAGATGTACATGCTATTGTTGTAATTGCTTGAGTAATTAAACGTGAAACAGAAGAAGTTTTAACGTTAAACATAGGGGAGACAAAAATTGCTTTTTTAATATTGTTTGGATAGTCACGTAGAAATCTTAATCCAATATGTCCTCCCATTGAGTGTGATAGCATAAATACGGGTTGCATTTTTGGTGCAACAATTTTGTCGAAAAATAATTTTAAATCTAATAAATAGTCATTGAAATCCTTAACATACCCTTTTTCCCTATTAGCTGTTTCTCTATCAGAGAGACCTTGACCACGCCAATCTAGAGTAATAACATTAAAACCTTTATTAACAAGGTGAATTACAATCTCATTATATTTTTCAATAAATTCTGCTCTACCATGTAAAAGGAGAACAAGGCCATTTGAATTTTTAGTTTTAGTTTCTGTATACCCATACCTGAGTTTTAAAGAATCATGGGATTTGAAATAATTATATTTTAAAGGATATTGCACTTATAAATTTTATCAGCTTAAAATGGTTTGTAAATTGCTTTATTCCGTCCTGTATCTTTTGCGTCATAAAGTGCTTCATCAGCTTTTTGTAACAAGTCTTCAAAGGAAATATCTTTATTAGGAATTATGCTTGATGCACCAACACTTAATGTAACATAATCAGCAATTTTAGAGCTTTTATGTTCAAGTCGCAGATTTTCTATGCATTTATTTAAATTCTGGGCTACCATCAAAGCTCCTTTAGCATCTGTTTGTGGTAAAATTACTGCAAATTCTTCTCCACCGTATCTGGCAGCAAGGTCGGAAGATCGGAATACAGAATTTTGAATTGCTTCAGCAACTTTTATCAAACAATCATCACCTTCTTGATGGCCATAGCTATCATTATAAAATTTAAAAAAATCAATGTCACACATAATAACAGCAAGTTCTTTTTTATCTCGATAATGTCTGCCCCATTCAGTAGAAAGAAATTCATCAAATTTTCTTCGGTTGGGTATCTTGGTTAATCCATCTTGAACTGATAAAAGTGTTAATTGCTCATTGGCTTCTTTAAGATCATTTTCTGCTCTGATTGTTTCACTAATATCTATAACAAAACCATTAAAACCAACAACTCAATAATCTCTATCACGAATAATTTTTGCATAAAGATGGGTCCACAATGTTGTACCGTTTTTCTTATTTAACTGGCATCGAAAACGGTTTATAGCATCAGTCTCTTTTAAATATTCTATAAATTCTTTTGCTTTGTTTTGATCAGTAAATATATTGAAAAAATTTTTCTTTTTCTTGTTAATTAAAATTTCAGTAGAATCAAAACCTAACATCCAGGCTAATTCAGAGTTTGCAAGTATCAACTCACCATTCATCTTTGCTTTGTATATTCCAACAGG
>JAUXFB010000132.1 GCA_030620255.1 Candidatus Aminicenantota bacterium
AGATTCTTTTGCAATAAGAGCTGGTTACTATAACGATCCTGCACCATGCCCGATTGAACATATGAATATATTGATGCCCAGTATTACATATGATGTAATTACACTTGGCTGGGCTTATAGAACTGATAAAATTACTCTTGATTTTTGTTTGGAATATCTAATTGGTCGTAAAAGGGAAGCTGCTGCAGGAATAGATGGTGTGTTACCCGGAATATATGGTCTTGATATATTCGTTCCAAATTTTGGATTCACTTATAGATTCTAAATTTATTGAATTAATTATTGATCAAAAATAAGAGAGCATAGGGAACGGTCGCGACCGTTCCCTGCACATTCTTCAATATCTCAAACTCTTACCCCTAACCACGATTTTGTTTCTTTTTACTATTTACTATTTTTGCTGAAAGCTGAGACTTGGTTGATTAGTTGACTGGACTAATAGTTGATTGGTTGAATAGACTAATAGTTAAATGGTTGAATACCGAATATCGAACAAAGAATATCGAATGTCGAAATAAAAGATTCATTTTAAATTATTATGTGCTATTCAGTTTTTTATAATACTTCATCATTCCTTTTTCATTATTCGTTATTCCACTTTTTCCTTATTACTCTGACTCTGGGCAGAGGTAAACCCAGCCCCTACAACCCCTAACCTCTGAATGGGCTTAATTATTTATAGTGTTTTTTGATTCTCAGGCGATCTTCCATCACCTTATCTTGTTTATAATAAATTTCGATAAATTCTATTTTATTTTCACTTTCGATATAAGTGTATATTACTCGGAGCCCAGTTCTTGCTCCTTTTCCTTTGAGTGATTTGCATGGAAATTTTTTAACTTTGTAGAATTTTCGTTTCTCAATACCAATACCATCAATCAGGAATACTCCTCTATTATCAAATTTTATTTTATGAGTTAATACTAACTGGTTTTTTATCATTGTCTCTAAATCTTCATCAATAGTAGGAAACCTTTTTTTTAATTTTTTTAAATCTTTTTTAAATTCATCAAGATATTCAATTATAAAATCACTTATCATCGTCTCGTTCAGAATACTCAGGTGTTCTATAAAAAACTGACTCGTAGTCAATCGCTTCTTGATCCTCTGTTACTATCCAGGGAACATCTTTATGCGAGTAATCGCTAATTTCGGAGGCATTCATGTCAGATAAATTAGCAAGTACCCTGTCAATCATTATAATTTCGTTAGCACTTAATCCAGAAAGATCAGGGGGTTTCAATGGTAAATATTTGGTTTGAGGATAATTAAAATGTTCACTTTTAACCTCTGTGATTTGTTTATCTTCAATCATTTGTTGAACAATCTTAGAAAACTCTGTAGGTGTTGGCCCATAATGGTTTTTTATATAATGGGCGCCAATTAATTGCTCTTCGTACTTTTCATAATAATTAAAATCGATAAAGTAAAGAAGTTTATAAATAACAGTTTGACCTATATGAGGTTTGGATCCAACCTTATTCAATATATATAGAAGAACCTGTTTGAATTTTTCAGCATTGTTCTGCGGAACACTAATTCTAAAGGGAGTTATTTTTTCCTCTTTTTTATCTTCATTTTTCAGAATTACTATTTCGGGCTCGTATTTTGGGTTTATCAATTGGTCAACTGTCATGTTAAAAATTTTGGCAAAATTGATTAGTTCTTCTGCAGTGAGTTTTCGCTCATCATTTTCAATTTTTGATAAAGTCACCCTTTTAAGATTTGTTATTTTGCTTAACTCTTCTTGACTCAAACCAGCCATTTTTCTTAATTTTCCTACCCTCCTTCCTAGCTTAACCATTTTGTCCTCCGAGAATAGTATAATATATGTTCTAATAAATGTCAACAGTTTGTTCTAAAAAAACACATAATTGTTTTTATTTTTTTGGGTTATGGCTTTCGGTGAAAATAAAAGGGTTTCATATGTAGCAGTAAAGAGCAATTCGCCCTATTTTTTGTAATGTGCAGAATACAATTACTGTGCGCTGTTGATTGGTTGACTGGACTAATAGTTGAATGGTTAAATGGACTAATGGTTGAATAGTATTTCCTTTATAAGTTTAAGCCTAAGTGTAAGGTTTTACTTAATCTTAACCCTGATCCAGATTTTGCTTCTTTTTACTTGTTACTCTTCACATGCACATGAACTTGCACATGCACTTACACTGTCACTTGTAACTTTTTATTTGTCACTCATCTACTCTTTACTGGACTAATAGTTGAATGGTTAAATGGACTAATGGTTGATTGGTTGACTGGACTAATAGTTGACTGGTTTATTGGTTGAACAGTTTAGTTGTTGTTATTTCTGATATTATTTTTAATCGGGCGATTACATGGAATCGCCCCTACAACCTCTAACCACGATTTCTTTTTATTTGTCACTCATCTACTCATTCACTCATCTACTCATCCACCCATCTACTCATTCACCCATTTACTCATCCACTTCCACTTTTTACTTGACAACAATTTTCACATCCTTTAAAATTTAAGAGAGCAGAAAAATGTTTAAAATAGGGTTAACTGGCGGTATATGTTCTGGAAAAACTTTTGCACTCAATGTTTTCAAGGAACTCGGATGTTATACAATACGTGCAGATGATATTGCAAAAAAGTTTATATTCCTTCCTGATTCTGAGTTTATAAAGGAAATCATTGATGTTTTCGGAGAGGATATATATGATGAAAAAAAGGGAATAAAAAAGGATAAGTTTGCAAAAATATTATTTGAGGATATAGAGAAAAGAAATTTCATAAATAAGATAGTTCATCCGCGTGTACTTAAAGAGCAGAATATGATTTTTAAGGATTTGGCAAAAACAGAGATTTATGATTTTTTTATATATGAATCAGCACTTTTGGTTGAATCTTGGAATTATAAAAATTTCGATAAAACAATTGTAGTTTATACAAATTCTGAGGAACAATATAAGCGTCTTATGGAAAGAGACAAGATAAGCCACGAAGATGCTGAAAAGAGAATTAAATCTCAGTTCCCTTTAAGTGAAAAGTTAAAGATTGCCAATTATATAATTGATACAACTGGAGGTTTTGAAAATGCAAGGGCGAAAACTTTGGAAACTTTTCATTTAATGAAAAAAGATTTAAATATTAATTAAGATATGATAAGATGATTTTTAAATGGAAAGAGAATTAATACTAAATGCATTGAGTATTTTTAATTTGAAGGAGGACGTAAAAGTGGAGGCAATACGCAATGCATATTTTGAGAAAATGGATCAAAAACAGTTTAAAAGAATTATTTTATCAGATCAACACCTGGAAAGGGAATTTTTAAAATATCATGGATCATATTTAATTTTACTAAAACATTATTCAAAGATTGGAGGTGAAACATATTTTTCAAATTACCCTTCTGATCTTATTTTTAAGTTCTTCTTTAATCAGGGGATTTATTATCTTATAAATCGTCAATATATGAAAGCTAGTGAGAAATTAGATGATGCATATAAAATAAATAATAAAGATGTTTTATTATTAATCTATATTGGTATATTGTTAATGAAAAGAAAAAATTATTATGCAGCTGAAAAATATTTTCTCAATGCTATAACAATTGATAAAAATAATGATGATGCTTTTTTTTATCTTGGAGAAAATTATTATAGAGCAGGAAAGCTTAAAAAAGCCATAAATATGTTTGAAACCTCAAAGAATTTAAATCCTTTAAAAACAGCACCTGCTTTTAAAATCAAAGAGATAGAAGAGAGAATTAATGAAGAAACGGGTTATGTTTCTAAAACTTCTTTTATTTCCAAATTAATAAGTTTCTTTAAAAAATAAGATTAAAAAATTGTAGTTATATTCAGTTTATATGTGTTTTTTTACAACTTCTATTACTTCGTGAAGATCCATACCGATTTTTTTAAGATGTTCTATTGTTGGTATTCCATTATTTGTCCATCCCTTCTTTTTGTAAGCTGCATCAGTTAATAGTTCATATTGTTGTTCTCTGAATTCTCTTAAGATTTTTATTTTTTCTGTTGTGTTTTTATCTTTAGGATCAACTCCAATTATTTCTTTTAATTGTTTATCATACCTCTCCTGTCTTGATTCATATTCTTCAACTGTAACCGGACCAACTGATCTGTAAGGGATTCTATCATGATTTCTATCACCATAACCCATTCTTATATTAAAAACCCTCTGAAAATTATAGACCCTTTCTGATTGAAGGATCAATTCTTCTTTGTCTATATTTTCTCCAGTGATTGCATTGAAAATATCAACATAGTTTTGAACATGTTCTGGGACTTTTGCTGGTTCGTCCGTTTCAGCATTATTAGCTGGTTCTACATCATTCCATGGGAGTTTACACAAACCTTGCAAGGAGAACCATGTTCTGAACATAGGAAAATAGTGCAATGCTTCAGCTTTATCTTTAAATGTAGGTATCTGGTTGTTGACCATATCCATAAATATAAGCCATGCCTCATCATGTTGGGGACCTTTTAAAGCAAGTCCATACCCACCCTGCATCGCAAGTGACTCTTTTGTTACATATTCTGAATATTCAAGGCCTTTTGCTTCCATACCAATATCATCCATAAATTTTCTATTTGCTCTGAAATTCTTTTCAAAATGATCTTTCATCTTTCTTATGCCTTTTCCTGCAATTAAACCAAATCCTTCTCCTCTTGCAATCTGATGAAGAAGTTCAAGAACGTCTTTTGAATTGCCCCATGTGAATTCAAGCCCTCCGGTTTTATCTTTATCAAGTATGCCATTTTCCCAGCATTCCATAATAAATGCAGTCATTGTACCAAATGATATAGTATCAATACCATAAGTATCACAATAGAAATTGATTTCAAGCACAGTTTCAGCATCAAATATTCCTAAATTTGAACCGCATCCTCCTATTGTTTCATATTCAGGTCCATCAACAATAACTTTATCGTTTTTGTATGGACCTGTTTTTAGTTTGAAATTCTCAACAGCTTTACAACATGCCATGGCACAACCTATCCAGCATCCGTCGGTTGCATAACCGTGTGTGTAATATTTGTAAAACACATCTGAAGATATATTTGAAGCATGTTTATGACTTCCGAATTTGTAATTCATCGTAGGGAATAGATCATATTCATTCATTAACTCTGCTAAATGAGATGTTCCGACTTTTCTCATTTTACACTGCTGATCATCAAGTTCATTTAATTCCTTTCTTATTTTAAGTCCTGTTTGTTTTAATTTTGAT
>JAUXFB010000217.1 GCA_030620255.1 Candidatus Aminicenantota bacterium
ATGAAGCATAGCAGCAATTCGTAATAAATCTTTATTTATTTTAATCTCCTTGCTTGAAATTCCATGATCCAATGCCCATTTATGGTAAATTTCAATTGAGTAAGCTCCAACTCGGTTAACATGTGGGCCTGTTTCTTTTGGATCTCTCATTTCAGACATTTTAATCATTCTTAGTATAATCTCTCTTGTCATTATTGCCTTTTCAATTGCGACTGCTGCGTGGCTTGCGAAATAGGTGACAAAAAGTGTATCGTTCTTTGTGAAGCATGTAATTAACCCTTTTTTGTTTTTAGGATTAATAATTTGAATTACTCCAATTAATTTATTGCGAGCTGTTATTAAAGGTACTGTAAGAGTAGTTTTAGTTTTGTATGAAGATTTTTTGTCAAATTCAGGATTAAAAGAGTAGGGGTGTGTTCCCTTTATCTTATAAACATCATCAATTATCAATGGCTTTTTTGTTTCAGCAACGTATCCTGCAATTGAATTGTGATTGATCTCTAATTTCTGTTTTGAGTATATATAACGTTTACTTGTAATATCTTTTTTGAAAAGAGTGTCATTTTGGAAATAGTTAAATGTAAGTTTGTTATCTTTAATAAGATATATGGTTCCTGCATCAGCATTTGCTGAGTTTCTTGCTTCCATTAATACACGATCTAAAAGAGAATCAAGATCTTTTAAAAAATTTAATTCTTTGCTTATTTTTAAAATATTATAAACTTTATCTTTTCTTAAATCTGATTTCATTTTAATAACATTACATATTAGTCCAAATGTTTGAAATGTCAATAGTTAAAATAAAAGCTGTGCTAACAATGTATCTTTGACATTTTGTTTTTATATATTTATTATAAAAATATGGAAAAAAAGAATTTCCTGTTTTTTGGCTTATCTATTTTTCTTCTCTTTATATTTTTTCCACATATAAATAGTAATATCAATGCCTGTACAATGATTCTATGTGGAAAAAATTCAACAAAAGATGGTTCAATTCTTCTTGCACATAATAATGACCTTCCGGGAAACATCTCCTCATTGATTAAAATCATTCCAGAGAGTAAACATAAACCAGAAGATAAGATTTTGTTTAAAAATGGATTAATAATACCTCAAGCAAAACAGACTTATAGAATGTTGATTATGGAATGTTATTATGGCTATTCTGAAGGAGATGCTGTAGCAATAAACCAGTTTCAGGTATCAATTGCTGGAGGAGTTTCACTTAAGGAAGATAGAAATATAAAGGCAAAGGAAGCAGATCCAATTATAAAAGCAGGGGTGAGCGGATATATCCGCTATATTGCATTACAAAGATCTAAGAGTGCAAGGGAATGTGTTGAGTTAATTGGTAAGATGTACTCAAAGTATGGAATATCCTATCCTAGTGGAGTTGGCGTGGCTGATCCTAATGAAGTGTGGTATATAGAGGCCGGAGGTGGAAAATGTTGGGTGGCCCAAAGAGTTCCTGATAATAGCTATCTTGTTGTAGCAAATGGATACAGGATTGGGGATATTGATTTTAATGATAGAGAAAATTTTATTTTTCCTTCCTATTTAAAAAATTATACGATTAGAAAAAGTCTTTGGAATCCTAACAAAGGGCCTTTAAATTTTTCAAAAACTTTTGGGAGGAATAGAAGGATAAAAAATAAATTCTATAACACAAGAAGAGTCTGGAGAGTTCAGAATCTTCTAACGCCATCTATGCCACAGCCTCCTGATTTATCGAAATATCCCTTTGTATTAAAACCAGATAAAAAGATTACAGTTAAACAATTGGTTGGAGTTTTGAGAGATTATTACAACAAAACTCAATTTGATACTATGAACAGAACTTTCTTATCGTCTAAGTTAAAAGAAAGGTCAATCGGGGTTTTTAGTACTGTACATACAGATGTTATCCAATTGAGAAGCTGGATGCCAGCAAAAATTGGGGCTGTTTTGTGGGGAGGGTTGGGCTCACCTTTGTCTACACCTTACATTCCATATTATTTTGGTATTAAGGAGGTTCTTAAATCATTTAGATCAGCTGAAAATGATTTTGATTGTAGGTCAGCATATTGGAATTTTAAGTGTTTAGCCATGCTTATTAAGTCTGATTCTTTAAAATTGATTAATAAAGTGCTGCTTAAGTGGCAGGAGTTTGAGGATAGTTTGTTCTCTCTCCAGAGTTTAGTAGAGGAGATTGTACTTAAACTATATCATAATAGTGAAGAATCTGCTAAAGATTTTTTAACCCTTTATTCTTGGGGGCTTTCTTTAGAGGCTCTTAATATTGCAAAAAAACTCAAAGAAGAATTAAAAACAAAAATTGACAAAAAAGTTTACAATTTTGGTATAAATCTATTTTAGGAAATATTTTATTTAACTTTAAGAATTTGATCTATTTGTCTGGTTTCAGGAAAACATCTTTATCAAACCCTTTTTTATTAATATAATTCTCAGAACTATCATATTTTAAGCATTTTACATAATTGATATATCCAGGATTAGCTTCTACTATTTTAACTCCCATACCTTTAAGCACATGTGGGGCATCTTTTTCAGAGACTCGTTTTGACCATTTCACTTCTCCCCTCATTTCATAAAGTTCATTATCAATAGCAAGTAATAAGATTATAATAGAATTGTTAGGGATGTTTTCATTTAATTCAATATATATACCGTTTTCAGATATATTTGATGCTATTCCAACCTGTTCAATCCCGTCGTGATCTATGTTTATAATAAATTTTTTATCATATCTTTTATCTCTTTTGTTTCCCATTTTGCCTCCAAATAAAACTTTCTTTTCTATAATATTTATATGCAATATGTTTTCCAATTTACTAAATATATTGCTTTAAAAAGATTTATTTGAAAATATCAACAATTAAATACATTATATGAAGTTCTTCAGAATATATATTTTTAGTTTAATAAAGAAAATTTATAAATTATTGGCGAGCAAACACACACATAAGTGTATACTAATTACACACATATTACTTTAATCACATATTTTTTGAATAAAAAAAGCACAAATTGCTTTCTTACTTATCTTTTTTTTGGATGTTATATGGGCACTCTTTTTTTAAGATGCATATATTACATAATGGTTTTTGGGATTTACACACTGTTTGTCCAAAACCCACAAGAGTTTGATTGATTTTATTCCAAAATATCTCTGGAAACATTTTTTTTAATTCTTGCTCAACAATTTCAGGTTTTTTACCATTTGCCCATACGAGTCTTTTTGATATCCTGAAAACATGTGTGTCCACTGCAATTGAAGGTTTATTAAAAACAAGTGAAAGTACAAGGTTTGCTGTTTTTCTTCCTACTCCAGATAGATTTGTTAGTTCTTTAAAATTATCAGGGATTCTTTCTTTTTGAGCAATTTTTTTACAAATTTCATATATATTTTTTGCTTTCCGTTTATAAAAACCAACAGGATAGATTAATTCTTTAATTTTTTGTTCTCCGATTTTTAACATTTTTTCTGGAGTATCTGCAATATTAAATAATTTTTCAGATGCATCTTTTGTTACTGTATCTTTTGTTCTTGAGCTTAATAGAATTGAGATAAGTATCCTGAATGGAGTATTTCTAATACTTTTTTCAAAAGCTTGAACTGGTGGGTTGAATGGAATTATAAATTCTTCAATTTTTTTTAAAGTTTTTACAGGGTTATTTCCCTTCAATTCTTTCTCCATTTATAAATATTTCATTTGCAATTTTAACAGATGACTTAAGAGTTGCTGAAACTCCACAATATTTTTCTTCTGAAAGTAAGATTGCTTTTTTAAT
>JAUXFB010000249.1 GCA_030620255.1 Candidatus Aminicenantota bacterium
ATTGATTTTTTTCATGCTTAAATTCTATATTTATTTCACCTTTTCCAATTTTAAGATTATCTACATTTAAATATTTCCATATTAGAGGAATACTTGGTTTTAAACATATAACTTTTTCCAAAGCATCTGTCTTAAATCCAAGAAGCCCCTCTACAAAAGCTGAAATAGTATTCCCAGAGGACCAGATCTGGTTTGAAACACTCTGGTCCAGAGGTCTATAAATATCACCTGAAAGCAATTCTGCGGGAGAACCATAATCATAATCCATAATTATTTTCAGGTTAGCTAACAATAATGAGAATGCATGATATGGATTGTTGTAATTGTAAAGTGCCAGAGATGAAAATCCAGTAAGAAAAGGCCATACAGCTCCATTGTTATAACTGGATGGATCGTAATATTTAGACTTTGAGCTTAAAAACCGTGTGCCCCAATCTGAAGAAATCTCAGGGGATGCAATTTTTTTCTGAGCTATATTTCCTTTTATCTTATCTATTACTCCAAACCTCATGCCTATAGCTGGCCATACTGTAATTTCCTTTATTTGTGAATTATCATCTCTAACTGCATATGAAAAATATTCATTTTCTTTATTCCAGAATAATTTTTCTAAAGCCTTTTCTGAATTAGCAAGTCTCTGTTCAGCAATCCTTGCTCTCTTTTTCTCTTTTAATATAGTATAAATATTTGACATAGCTTCCCATGACTTTATAGAGAGTGTTGCAAGATAAATATCAGTTTTCATCTTTTGCTTTAATGGTCCTGTTTCAGATGCTCCTGCACCTGCTAATTTTATCTCAACAATTCCATCCCTATCAGAATCACATTTAAGCATCCATTTAAATAATTTATTAATATTACTCTTGTATCTATAGATTAAATCAATATCACCTGTTCTTTTTATATAAAAATCAATAAATATTGCAAAATACAGGCTAGTATCACCATGAAAATATGCATAACCAAAATCTTCAAACCAGTTTATAAATCCAGCACCCTGTGAAAGTTCATGCATTATTTTTCCATCCTTTCTCTGATATTTTAATAGAAATTCAATCTCTCTTTTTGCACCTTTAAAATCCCCATAATTAAGGAGAGCAAAAGAGTTAATAAGCCCATCACCTCCAAAATACCAGGCAAAACCCGGTCGTTCACTTTCTCCTGATAATCCATAACCAGCAATAAGACCTTCCCCAAGTTCCGGGTTATTTACAAATGCGGAATTTATGTTTAACATTGCACACTTAAGTGCTTCATTTATGTTAGGAACCGGAGTTTCTATTCTTAAATGATTCTTCAAAAAAGAGTTTAATATCCCTCTCCTTTCCTTCAAATAATAGGTATATTTGTCTTTAATCCTGATAAAATTCTCTTTGATTTTCTTAAATCTTCCCTTTTCAGCTTTAACAGTTATAGGAATCTCATGATATCCCTTTTTTAATTCAATCTGATATCTTAATTTCCCCCCTGTAAATTTATGAGCAGGAAGATTTCCAAGTTTCTTGCCTGAAAAACCCCCGAAAAAAGCAAAATTTCTCCATTTTGCCTCAGAAAGAACATAAAAACCCTTTTTATCCCAATAGCTAAACTTCCCACCTATTGAAGCAGGCCACATTGGAGAGAGATCAGGATTAAAGGTTAATTTAAGAGTAATATCTTTTAAAGCTGTTATATAAAAAACTATAAACACATATGGTTTATCATAAGCAGGATATATTCTTTCGGAAATCTTCCAGTTTTCACCAACATAATCTCTCTTAAAGGAAGATAAAGAAAAACGGAAACTATATAGTTTTGAAAATAGATCTTCCTCAATACCATTAACAATCACTTTATATTTTAAATTGTGAAGTACTTTATATGGATAAACCCATATTTCAAAAGCAGAACCATCAACCTTTCCCATAACACAAGCTCTCTTGCCATAAACTCCAAAAAAAGAATTTGAATAATTTTTAAAATTTATTGCAAATAAAGATTGATACAACAGAAAAATGAATAATATAATTGGAATATATCTTTTTTTTATCTTCATCTCATCTCCTTTAAACTTTTAAATTCTGTACTTAAGAGAAAAGAAACAAATATAAAGTATATTAACAAAAAAAACAATTTATAATAGATAAGAATAGATAAGGGACGGTCTTTTGAACATAGGTAAGGGACGGTCTTTTGCATAGGTAAGGGACGGTCTTTGCATAGGTAAGGGACGGTATTTTGAAGTATTGATTTTTTCTCACCGTTTCTTTCTTCTTTTTGTATGAAAATACAAACTCCCTAAAGAACCAAAAGACATATCGCTAAATAAATCAAATTCTATGACCTCCCCATATGTTAATCCACCTAAATCTTTTAATAATACCAAAAATTCTCCTCTCATCCTCTTGCCTTCATGTGTAATGGTGTCTATATCTTCTAACTTTATTCCATACTTCTGTTGAAACTCAAATATTATTTTCTCAACAGGCTCAAAGTAGCGATCATCAGTCCGCTTGTTCTCTCTCACTGATCTCTCTTTCCTTCGATCATACTTCTTTTCTGCTTCCTTTATAAATTCTTCATCACCAAATATTTGCCCATACTTTGATCGTTTAACTACATACTTCTGCTTATGAGCACTTTGTAAGGCCATAAAAAAATTTTTTTTACTGCCAAAAAGATCTTCAACAAAATCCCTATCAATAAAACTCTTATTGTCCCCTGAGAAATACACTGATCCGCTTGACCAAGAATAGTTATCGAATCTATCCACAAGGTTTGCTCTTACTGGATTTTGAATAACATATGCTATAGCCTGTAGCAGATATGACTCATTCTGAATCAATGTTGATTTAAACCGATCCTGGAATACATACCCCTTTCCTCCCATAACACTCCTGTAGTAAAATCCATACTGACTATTCAGAATTCTCATGAACTCAGAGAGCCTACCACTACTATTTTGCAATAACAAATGGTAATGGTTGTCCATAATACAATATGCCAATATACGCATTCTGTAAATCGCTGACTTTTCAGCAAGTAATTCAATATATTTTGATTTCAGGTTTGCACTTGAGAATATTTTCTCTTCATTGACGCCTCGGTTCATAATATGGTGAAAAGCACCTTCCCATGTCAGTCGTGCATGCCTCATACAATAATTATAACATAATATTTCAATACTTCAAAAGACCGTCCCTTTTTTATCTTTTTTATTTCGTCATAAATATTTATATGGATATTCTTTGTTGCGTTTTTGGAATGAAATAATTTTCTGATTTTGAATTATTCCACTATGTATTTCTATTGCTTTTGATATAGTTTTGTCGTTTTCCCATGCTTTTTGTCCACTCATAACAATTGGAAGAAAAGGCAATAAGGCTTCAGAAATATCCCATGA